>JBDTTO010000108.1:0-8094 GCA_039930585.1 Gemmatimonadaceae bacterium | reverse complement strand
GAAAAAACTCATTGCGTCATGCGGCTACAACAATCCCAATGACCGAGTCATTTCGTCTTGTGATGAACGTTGCAGCAAAGGCAGTGGCAGACTGTTGCCGAAATTGTTTGCAGCCGCGGGATTGACGGCAGCCGACTTCGTCCATGTTGGCGACAACATGAATTCGGATTGCGTGTTTCCGATGCAGCATGGAATTAATGGCGTGTGGCATCCATTGGCCGGTGCTCCCGAAGGAATTGCACCAAGTCAGACTCGCGAGCAGGCGCTGATTTCCGGATTGGCCGCCTGGGGCTCACGCACGTTCGAACCAGCGCGGCCGTTTTGGTGGCGTTTTGGATTCAGCGTTGCCGGGCCAATGCTGGTTGGATTTACGTGGTGGCTTCACGAGAAGATGAAAGAAGACAAGGTCAAGCGCGCGTACTTCATGCTGCGCGATGGCGATGTCCTGAAGCGTGTGTACGATGTCCTGATGGAAGGCCGCGCGGACGCTATTCCGTCAACGTTGCTGGAATCGTCGCGCCGCGCGTACATGCTGCCAGCGCTTGGCCCCGCAGCACCCTCACTCGCGTCGCAACTGTTTGTGAGCGAGAACGCGCGTCCCGTGCGCGATTTTCTTGATCGCCTGTGTATCCGCACGAACGATTTGCTTCCCGTATTTCAACAGGCTGGATTCAGCGGCCCCGACGAAATATTCGCCGGTGGAAATGCGGAACGTCTCAGCAAGCTGTTTTCACATCCGAAGGTCATGGAGCGCATCGCTGCCCGCGCGGCCGAGGAACGTGATTTGCTGATGCGTTACTTGCGTCAGGAACGAGTCGTTGGCCAAAACGAACGAGTGGCGCTGGTCGACATTGGCTGGAACGCCACCATTCAGAAGTCGTTGAATCACGCCGCAAACACCGCGCGCGTGCATCACGACACGGTTGGGTATTACCTCGGAACGTTTCCGGGCGCGCAGAACGATGCCATTTCACCAATGCGCGGATATCTGTGCGATCTTGGTGCACCGGCTGAACGCATGAAACCGCTGGTGGACTTTCGTCAGCTGGTCGAGTTCATCTGCACCAGTGCGCGCGGTAGCCTCAAGCATTTTGAAGAAAAAGGCAAGAAGTCGGTGCCGGTTGTCGCCGAACCCGATCACGACGAGAAACAAATGGCGGCGATTCGTGAGTTGCACGAGGGTGCGCTTGACTACGCGGCACTCATGCGCGAGGAGGGTGCTTCGTTTGGCATCAACTCACTCGATGCTTCGTCAGCAAGTGCGGCTCTCTATCGCGTGATTTCAAATCCAACGGCCGAAGAAGCGTCGATCATTGGTGCGATGAAACACGGTGACGGTATGGGTTCCAGCGCTTCGCGTAGCTTTGCTGCGTTTAGCGGCGGCGCATTTACCGCAGACAAGGTGTTGGCGGACTTTGGTAAGGCGTACTGGAAGGCCGGCATGTTGAATCAACAATCAGCCGAAGGCATGATGTTGCGCACATTGCTGTGGCTGCACGACGGCTGAGCAATCGTTAGCGGCTAGTCCCTGGCGGGATATTTTTTCGCCAGGCGTTCCATGGTATTCATATTACGAAACGTCGTCCCGGCTCCAATCGCTTTCTCGAATTTCGTGATCGAGAATTTGGAGTTGGTTACTGGCGTATGCAGCAACATGTAGAGTTCGCCTTCGTGTGTGCGAAATGTTTCGGCTTCAGTGTTGAATGTGAGCATCGCCTTTTGCGCGGCGGCAGTTAATGGCGCATGCATGACTCCCACGTTCAGCGAATGAGCGCCGCTCACTTCGGTTTCGGAAAACACCGCGTGACGTCTCGTCGCGATTAACGCGAGTTCGGCATCACTGCGCAGAAATACCGGCACGTCGTATTCCAATTCGTGTTTCAGTGCGCCTTCGATTTTCTTGACCAGCGCCGGCACCGACGTTGACTTGCTGGTGAAGATGACGTTGCCGCTGGCAATAAATGTCTCGACACTTTCCAGCCCGACCGATTCAAAGATCGATTTGAGTTGCGTCATTTTTACGACGCGACCACCAACGTTGACGGCCCGAAGGAATGCGATGTAGCGTGGCATGTGGTGGAAATGAAGGAAGGCGTATCTCCGGACTTTGCAGTCTCAGAAATACGCCTTCACCCTTCAAATGCCAAGTGTCAGTTGGCAACGGCAGCGCTGCTAGTTGCGATACGCCATGCCGGTATCGCTGTCTTCGGGAATGTGCCCCGTGCCTTCGCCCGTTTTTGCCGCATTCGCAGCGTTTCGCAAGTCACGTACCTTGTCGTGCGCAGCTTTCACTTCGAGAGACTGTCGCATCACGATCGCGTGTACGTCGGCGGGCAGCTGTTCCTTCAGTGCGTCCTGATACGCTTTCTTGGCGTAGTCTTCGCCGCGCTCGCATTCGTTCAGCAACGCTTTGTCGTCATTGCCCGTGAATACCGTCTTGAGATCGATCCAGCCGCGATGTACCGCTGCTGCAACGTGACCGGATTCCGCAGCTTTACCGCGAAGACTGACAACCTGCCCTTCAAGATCGGCGGCGAACGATGTGCGTTGAGCCGCATATTTGCTGAACAGCGACTTGAGTTCTGTGCTATCGGCCTTTTCCGCCGCAGTTGCAAAACCCTTCGCGCCGTCTTTACACGTCTCAATCAGTTCGTTGAGTACGGAAATCGCTTTGTCGTTGGTGTCGCTCATGTGATGTCCTCCGATAACAAACTGAAACGTATTTCGTCAGAGCAAAAGTTTGCTCGCGTCTCCGTTTGACCCCGGCGCTATGGCCGAGTTTCGCGTTTCTCGCATTTGATTGCGGACGTTCATCACAATGAATCGTTCGTCACACAATTATCAGTCGCGGTGTTTCAACAGCAGTGCCAATTTTTTCGGTGCGATCAACCGATAGCCGTCCTCAATCAGGGACTCCAGCTCCTTCCAATCTGTTTTGGCGTCCAACCACACGCCAATCCAGCCGCTGGGGCCGACGTATGGCGGTTTGAAGAATCGATCGGGAAACGCATCGATCATCAATGCCTGATTTGACGGCGTGGCCTTGATCCAGAGTGAGTTGCGACCGTTGCCGTGATGGTTCTCCTTGCTGGCGTACATTGCAAACAATTTCTTTACGCGAAAGGTGGGTTCGCCCCATGCCTCGACTTCAACGGCTTCGGGCAGTGCAAGACACAATTTGCGTGCGCGGACAAGCGGATTCGGCGGCATCGCGGGTTACCTGTCTGAGTTTGCCCATTCAAACAACAGCGCACCTGGTTGATCGCTGATGGCGGCCTGCTGAAATCCGCTCCGACGCAACACGGCAATTGACGCCGGATTGTCGTCGTTCGTGTGCGCGATCACTCGTACAACCTCTGAAAGTTGCAGCGCATGATCCACGAGCGCGCGCGCCAAATCGGTCGCGTAACCGCGCCCACACCATTCAGGGCACACTGAGTATCCAATTTCCACGGTTCCGTTTTCCGACGGCGGTCCGAAGTATCCGCCGCATCCGACAAGCACTGCACGCTCAGAATCCGACGCGCGTTTGATTGCGTACCATCCAAACCAACCGATTGCGTCATCACCGCCGGCTTCGAGCGCCTGCAGAAAAAATTCCTGCGCATCGCGATCGTATTGTCCCGGCGGCCAACTCACCGGAATTTCGGCGTCGAGCAATGTGCCAATGGCTGCGTTTCCTGCAAGCTCTGCGCGAACGTGATATGCCGCCGCGGGAATGAGCGTAAGAAGTTCTGTCCTGATGGTCGTGTGTTTTCCAGCGTGAGTTAACGCACGCGGGTTTGTTGAGTCGTTCACTTCTTTGTGGATACGGTGACGATACCAGTTTTTTCTTCGGGCTTGAGCCCGAGCGAATCGAACTTCAGCGCGTCGATGCTTCCGGGCGTGAATGGATTGGATTGCGGAAGCGCGACAACCCACACGCGTCCGTTGCCTGATGCGATCGAATCACCCGGTGGTGGCCCGCCCTCGGCTTTGACTTTGGCCCACGCTGCGGATTCGTAAACGGCGATCACAACCAGCGTTTGCGGAATGATGGCCGTGTCGCGCGGGATGTAGACGATGTTGACCGCACCCGGCAGCGCCGTACCACGCTCGGCAGTTGAAAGCGTGTCGGTGCGAGTCAGTCCGGTCCATCTTCCGGGCAGGTTCATGACATAACTCATGTCCGGAGCCATCACATGCTCAGGCGCTGACGGATCCACAGCGGGCGGCGGCGCGGCTTCTTCTTTGGCTTTGCAACCAACAGAGGCGATCGCGAGCACGAAGAAAGAACGACGAATCCACATAGTTGTCGGGAAAGAGTGACTGAATCCTCACCAGCATCGCTGTATTGTCCAGCAACTGCCTATTTCACCCGGATGTATTGACAGCGTATTTAACCCGGATAATATTACCGGATCTCATTTATGGAATTCAGCAGATGATCGGCACCACCAGTATGCCCGCTACGGCGTTTGAAGGATCCACCCGAATCGCTTCGGGAGCACTGCGGGACGTGGCCGTTGCCGTGAAAGCGGTGAATGATCGCGGTACCACGCAGCCCGTTCTGATTTTTGATGACGTTACCAGCCATCCGATCGAACTTGATCTGCGTGGTACGCTGGCTGAGGTGCTTGCGCGACTCGCGCCTGATGATGCAGTTGAGGCGCCTCCAGCCGCACCACAGCCTGAATTACCGCGCGGCCCTGGTCGTCCGAAACTCGGCGTCGTTCCGCGCGAAATCACGTTGCTGCCGCGTCATTGGGAGTGGTTGGGCAAACAACCCGGCGGCGCGTCGGTGGCGCTACGCAAGTTGGTTGAGGAAGCCAAGAAACAAAACGAAGCAAAGGATCGCGCGCGTACTGCGCAGGAATCAGCGTATCGCTTCATGTCGACGCTGGCGGGAAATCAGCCGGGCTTTGAAGAAGCAACACGTGCGTTCTTTGCAAACAATGCCGAGCGATTTGAGCAGCTCACTCAATACTGGCCACCGGATGTGCGTGAGCACGCGTTGGTGTTGGCAAGTCGTGCGTTTGGAGCGATGAGGTACAAAGTGGTTTAGCAACTACAACCGCTTACTGATACGCACTTATCTTACGGAAGCAAAACGACAAAACGGTCGCGCCGAAATTAATCGACGCGACCGTTTTGTTTTACTGCGAACAGCGATTGTGCTGACTAACGAATTGGCGCCACTCGACCGGCGTTCAGGTTATCGAAGTTCAGGATCGTGTTGAACACCAGGAAGTACGAACCGATTGTTGTGCCGCGATACACCGGATTATTCGCGAACATGACCACGTGTCCTTTGTCGACCGGTGAGTCAACAACAACTGGACGTTGCGCGATGTCGGCGCCGCCATCAAGCAAACCGGAAACCAGCAGCTGGTTCTGATCGGCAAAACGCAACGGCACACGCGGACGCTGATCGGGCGGAATGATGTTGAGCGGATTTTTCATCTGCTCAATCGTTGGCACCGCAACCTGCCACGCCGAAACCGGACGAGCTGCCGGCGGCGCCGAATCGAGATTCGTGGCGAGCATTGGAAGACGCCCCTGCACCACGTCCGCATCTTCGGCAGTACCGCGACCCGTTGCACGTGCGCCACCGGCGCCGCCACGACCACCACCACCGGGCGCCCCGCCACCACCACCGCCGCCAACACGACCACCACGCTGATTGCTTACGCTCAACGTCATGCCATCGCTGCTGTACACGACGAGGTTGTCGATGATGCCGTACGCAATCGGACTCGTGTCATCAGCAAGCTTGGTGCGCAACAACGAACCAACAACCGCACGATTCGCCGGACCACCCGAGCTCACACCATTCGAAATTCCGTACTGAATCGCAAATTCGGCCGTGTTCTCTGCACCAATCAACACACCGCCTTTGCTCACGAATGATTGCACGTTCTGCAAACCATCCCAGCCCAACCCTGGACGAATGTCGTCCGTTTGCGCCCACGTTCCGATGTTTGGCGTTTCGGGCGAGTTTTTCCAGGGCACGGCGTTACGCCACATCGGCATTCCCTGAATGATCGACAACGGCGCACCACTGCCCGGCGTGAACACGAGCACATCGTACTTCGAATTGATGTTCGTGTCCTTCGTGAGATCCTGATAACTGATGTACGAATACGGGATCTTCGTCATGTCGAAGCCCAAACGCCACCAGCCTTCAGTCTGCGTGCTGCTCCATCCGTGCACGATTGCAATGCGCGCCGCGCGCAACGGATGCATTTTGACCGTTGGAGCAGCCGCAACTGCATACGCTTTCAGGCCAAGCTCTTTGGTCGTCTTGTCCAGCACATCCTGCGAAACGCCGCGGATGATGAACGAACCACGATTGAACTTCTGTGCCGCGGCATCAAACGGTTCTTCGGCCGCTTGCATGTCGGCGTCTTTCAACGTGTAGCGCAACGTCGCCAGCGCGTTGTCCGCATTGTGATTGATCACGAACACGTTGCCCGTTCCCACAACGCCGGAGGGGCCGGTGATGACGCCGGTTACCGGGGTCATCGCAGCCTTCAGTACGGTTGTGTCGGTGATGCGAATTGCTTGCACGCCGAAGCCTTCCGGGAATGTCCAGCCGGTGTCGTCGTACGGCGTGCGCTGGGGTTCGTTTGGCGCCCAGTATTGATAGTCGAGCAGTGCATCAGCAATGCGCGAATACGGCTGGTCCATGCGGATGATGTACGAACCCGCGGGAAACGTGCGCGTTTCGAGCGGCGCCGGAATTGTTGGCGTGCCGGTCGTATCTGCACCTGCGGCGGCACCTCCACCACCCCCACGTCCACCTCGACCACCACCCGCGGCCGGAGCGGGACGACGCGGCAACGTGACTGTGAAGGGCCCCGTTGCTCGCGAAATTTCAACAGCCTGCTTTTGCAACACAGCCAACAAATCGGCCTGCGCGCCCAGGCGTGGATCAGAGGCCGGCAACACGTATGCCGCTGGTCCTTCCGTCGTCGCTTTCAGAATTGAGCGCTTGCTCTTCTCGTAGAAATTGCGCAGCAACTGCACACGTGTGTTCGCGGTGTAGCTCAACGAGACCAACAAACCGGTGATCTCGTAATTGTTGTTGTTGCGGAGCGACCACTTGAAGCGACCCGTGATTGGCGGATTCTGCCGATACCAGGCACGCGCCGTTTCGTTGGGGGACAACGTGCGCTCCAGCGTTTCGGCGCTGCCGCTGTTACCAAATGTTTCGTACAAACGACTGACGCCGTTGTGTGTCGCGGCAATGAACATCAAGTAACCAGGCGACCAGGTATCGAACGTGCCATGCGCAAACACACCCGGCATGCCAAGACGCTGCATCTGATCGACGTTGTTCCATCCAATCATTTGCCATTCGTTGGTCACGATGGGATCAAGCCACGCGTTGTATGGGCCGTCGCCAATGGTGTTGTCGTACAGAAATGAGCCTGACTCGTGCAGATCGTGCAGCACCTGCGCCTTGAAGCCGACATACGTGTTGAGCACGTTTTGCGTCAGCTTGAGTGTCATGCCCATCGCGTCACGATTGTTGTCGTGCGCCACGTAATGGCCCCAATACAACAGGTTCGGACCTGGCTCGTTCGGACGCTTCAACTTGTAGTTGAACACATCCACCATGCGGTCACGTCCGTCCACTTCAACGATTGGCGTGATCAGCGTGATCACGTGATCGCGAATGTTCTTTACGTACGGGCTTTCATCAACCGCCAGGCGATACGCCAATTCCATCAACGCAGTGGGCGCACCTGCTTCGGTGGAGTGAATGGATCCCGTGATGTAGTAAACCGGCGCCGTTGTTGCAGCGATGGCGTCGGCAGTCGCGTCGTTCATGCCGATGAGACGCGGATCGGCCAGCTTTGCGAGTTGCGCCTTGTTGGCATCAAGCTTCGCCATCAACGCTTCAGACGCGACCGCAACGGCAATCATCTCGCGTCCTTCTTCGGTTGTGCCAATCGAGAACACGCGCGCGCGTGGCGTCGACTTCGCGAGCAACCGCATGTACTCGTACACTTCCTTCGAGTACGGCAATTTGTTTTTTGCGCCGGCAATGTCGCCCAGTGTCGCCATTGGCGTGGGGACAGTTTTTGATGCCGGCATGTAGTCGATCAG
>JBDTTO010000107.1:0-8155 GCA_039930585.1 Gemmatimonadaceae bacterium | reverse complement strand
GGCAATACTTGTACCGATTCGCATGGTGGCGATTCGCGAAAACGCGCGCGAGAAGCAGATGGTGCGCGAAGCCCGCATCGCGAAGGCGCAGGCCGAACTTGGCGCCGGCGACCCCGACGAGACCATCGAGGATGCGGACAAAGGACCAACGGCGGTCACCATTCGCGCAACACGCCGTGGCAAGGTCGCGCAACGTTCCGTGCAACTCGGTAACATGACTGCCGAGATGGCGATTCCGAAGGCGGCGCGCCGCAAGTCAGATATCAAGGAGAAGCAAGAGTGATTGCAGAGTTGAACGGTGTGCGAATCGGTTTTGATGATACCGGTTCGGGTACGCCTGTGTTGTTCATTCACGGTTTTCCGCACGACCGCACGTTGTGGTCGGAGCAGTGTTCGGCGCTGTCGACTCACGTGCGCTGCATTGCGCCTGATTTGCGCGGGTTTGGTGAGTCGTCAACGGATGGTCCATTTTCAGTTGATCAATACGCCGACGATCTGGCGCAGTTGCTTGGCCATCTCGACGTTACGCGCGCCGTTGTATGCGGGTTGTCGATGGGTGGGTATGTGGCGATGGCACTTTGGCGCCGGCATGCTGCGCTCGTGAGTGCGTTGGTTTTGTGCGATACCAAAGCGGGTGCGGATACCGAAGACGGACGCAAGAAGCGCGATGAGCTCATTGCGCTTGCCGAACGCGAAGGAAGTGCGGCGGTTGCCGCAACGCAGATTGCGGGGATGGTGGGCAAGACAACACGCGAGAAGCGTTCCGACATTGTGAAACGCGCAGAAATCATGATGCAGCGCGCACCTGTCGCTGGAATTGTTGGTGCGTTGACGGCCATGCGTGATCGTCCTGACAGCAAACAGACACTGTCCACCGTTACGGTACGCACCGTTGTTGTGGTGGGCGCAGAAGACGTGCTGACACCGCGTGCCGAAGCTGAGGCGATTGTTGCTGCGTTACCACCGCAAGCGCATGGCAGGCTCGAAGTTGTTGACGGATCTGGCCATGCCAGCTGTTTGGAGCGTCCCGCTGCCGTGACGCACGTGCTCGCCGACTTCCTGGCAGCACTGTCGATTCATTCCTGATGACACAAGACGTGAATACCACCCCCGGTGCGATATCCGATGCGGAGAAGTCTCCAGCCGCGCGACTAGGCGAAACACTTTTCAAGAATCGTGGTTGGTTGCCAGTGCCGTTGCTGGCCCTGCCGCTGATTTTGCCTGGACTGCAATCCAGGGCCAGTTGGATTGCGGGATTGTTGCTGGTCGCGTTGGGTGAACTTATTCGTACCGCGGGCGTTGCTGCCGCGGGAACAGTCACGCGCCGTCGCTCACGGAACGTGCAGCGACTCGTGACCTACGGAGCGTTTGGTTGGTGCCGCAATCCGCTGTATGTCGGCAATTTTTTTGCGTGGATCGGCTTCACCGTGGTTTCGGGGGTCTTCTGGTTCATCCCGATTTCCATCGTGTTGTTTGCCATCGAATACACCCTTATCGTGCGGTACGAAGAGGGCGTATTGGAATCAATTTTTGGCAAGGAATATCTGGACTACAAGGGTCGCACGCCGCGTTGGTTTGGACGGCCGCCTTCGGGAGATAATTCTGGCGAACACGATTGGATGGAGGCCATCTGGAGCGAACGCAGCACAATTTTGCAGTACGTGGTGCTGATCGCGCTGTTCATCGCGAAGGGGCGGTACGCGTACCAATAAGCGTGAACCGACACGGAACCCGCAACGCGCAAACTGGCTACAATCAAGTATGAAAGACTACAAAGATTTCCAGAAACCCAGCGAGGCCGAGCTCAAAGCAAAGCTGACGCAGGAGCAGTTTGATGTGACGCAGCGCGGTGGCACCGAATGCAGCTTTCGGAATCCGTTTCATGACAATCACGAAGCGGGCATTTACGTAGACATCGTTTCGGGCGAGCCGTTGTTCAGCTCACTCGACAAGTTTGATTCGGGCACCGGATGGCCCAGCTTCACGCGTCCGCTGCAGGCCGAAAACGTGAAAAACCTGGCGGACAACAAGTACGGCATGCGCCGCGTCGAAGTGCGATCCGCGCATGCGGACTCACACCTGGGTCACGTGTTTGATGACGGCCCGGCGCCAACACGCATGCGCTACTGCATGAATTCGGCGGCGATGCGGTTCATTCCCGTCGAGAAGCTTGAAGCAGAAGGCTACGGCGAGTTTGCTGAATCATTTGCAAATGCCGGCAAAGCGAACGGCTGAAAAAGCTGACTATGACCGGCCGAGCTCAATAAGCTGAAAAAGCTGACTATGACCGGCCGAGCTGAAAAAGCTGACTATGATCGACCGAGCTGAATAAGCTGAAAAAGCTGACTATGACCGGCGCCAAAAGCACTTCTGCATTGGCGCCGGTTTAGCATTTGCACCCTACGCCAGCGCCGCGCCCACTTCGACCAGAATGTTATTGGGTGCGTGACAGTAAAACGTGAGCGATTTCCAGCCGCCACGATTCAACTCCTCGATGTCGCCGGGTTTGACGTTGGCATCTGACAATTGCGCGTGTTTGGCACGAACGCCATCCGGCGTATCCAGAAAAAATCCGACGTGAAAATTTTCGGGAAAGCCGACGTCGTTCTTGTCGCGCATGATGTTGAGAATGAATCCATCCGTGCCACGCAATACGGCGAAACCGTTCTCGCCGCGCATTGACAGCAGTGTGAAATCGAAATGCTGCACGAAAAAATCGCGCAGCGATGCGACGTCGCCAACCGGCAAGTTCGCGTGATTGAGTTTGCTCATGATTGTGTCCTCTACGCTGAAAATGGACAGGCCGTCGGACGTGGAATGCGCGGCAAGCTGTCATGCGGAGGAAAAGCCGTAGACATGCTGCACTGTTGCACCAAGCCCGATCCCTCAGACAATTGCTTGCCGGAGTTACCTGGCCGTGGGTTCTCCCACTTTGACATCAAGTGGTGAACAGTGCCCCGCCGAATTGCGGGGTGACGGGACTTACCTATAACCCGTCTGTCTTTTTCGGCATTGAAAATATCTCGCGATTGAGCGCTGAAATCAATTGAGACTTTATGGCGTCCGGTTCAAATACCAGCTGACGGCCGCCAACGCTGCAACCGTTACTGCGAGCGCCGCCGGCGCCAACCACACAGGTTTCTCGCGCTGTTCGCGTAATACAACGGGCGCGAGAATATCCGGCTCATCCAATGCGCGCATAACCTGCGACGAACTGCGCGGACGATTTTCGGCCTCTTTTTCGAGACACATCGAGATGAGATTTGACAACGCCGCCGAAACATCATTGCGCCGGTGATTTACCATCGGCGGCTTTTCCGTCAACTGCGCGGTCATCACCTGCTGACGCGTCCGACCGTGAAACGGCGGCGTACCGATCAACATTTCGTAGCCGACAATGCCGAGCGCGTACAAGTCGGCGCGGAAGTCGACATTGGGATCGGCCGCAACCTGCTCGGGCGCCATGTAAATGGGCGTGCCAAGCGAAATACCGGTTTCAGTAATGCTGTTGGCGACCAACGTACTTTGCTGGTTGCGACGTGACACCGCAAACGCTTTTGCAACACCAAAGTCAGTGACCGTTGCTGATCCGCCAGCCAACAAAATATTGTCTGGCTTTACGTCGCGATGCACCACGCCCTTTTCGTGCGCATACATGAGCGCGCGAGAGACGTCACGCATAATGCCCACCGATTCGCGCACAGACATTGGTCCGCGGAGCAGTCGTGCCCGCAGCGATTCGCCCTGCACATACGGCATGATGAAATACGGCAGCCCTTCAAAATCGGCCGCACTCAGAATTGGTACGATGTGCGGATGCTGTAATCCCGCGAGCAACAAAATTTCCCGCTTGAAACGCTCAATCGACACACGCTCGGCCAGCGACGGCGGAAGAACCTTTACCACCACCTGACGCGAAAGCTGGTGATCGTTCGCGATGTATACGCGCGACATACCTCCACCACCAAGCTCGCGCTCGATGGTGTAGGCCGATCCCAATGCTTCCTGCAGAGCGATTTTAAGGTCCTGCACCTGCCCCATGCGCGTCTCACGGTTGGTCAGATTGCCGCACAATACCCCAGCGACGGTAATATGACACGCTGACACCAACGCGCGTATTACTGACCGGTCACGACATTCGACTCGTCCACCAACTCGTCACGCTTGGCCGTGACGAGACTGCGGTCAGTCGGTATCAGGTGATATCAGGCAAGGTGAATGCCGTCCATGGCGCGCGCCAATTCGGTCTCCGTACCGCTGCCCAAAATTGTGCCACCGGCTTCCCCAATCACTCGTTCAGCCAACGCCATGCCATCGGCCTGCACCAGTGCAATAAGCGCCGATTGATTGGCCGCCAGCAAACCAGTGCCCGCTTGCTTGAGCAATGCGTCCGGAAATCCCGCATCGACGAAATAGGCAGCCAATGCGCCGGCGGCCGCTCCAAGCACCACACCAATTCCCGGTAGAATGAGCGCGGCAACTGCGCCAACAGCCGCGCTCTTGCCTAACCCCCAATCCTGCGACTCCGAAAACTTCACTTCGCCATCGGCATCCTTTTCAATATGCGCAACATTGCCGAGTTGCACGCCGGCATGCTTGAGGCGAGGAACTGCCGCTTCGGCGCCATCCTGCGAGGGGAAGCGAGCGATCAGAATCTTCTTTTCTGGAGCAACAGCCGGTGATGTCATGCGAGCACCATTTAAGAGTGTGAGAGTCCGAGCCACAACTTGTCCCGAAAATTACCTCGCCGACAGGGGAGGTTGGCCGTCAGCGCACTAGTGCGTGAGTGCGTAGATCACATAATTCACACCCAGCTTGTACGCTTCGTTGTCCTGCGAGACCAGGTAATATCCGTCGTTCGAAAATTCCCAAAAGTCCGAAATGTCGGTATTGAAATTGATCATTGCGATCATGCGTTTTTTCGGATCGTTGTCTTCGAACAATCCGCGCAACACCGCGCGATTGGCGTCGTACGCCTGCGGAATGATGTTGAACGAATTGATTTCGAAGAACGAATGGAAAACAGGAAATGACGGATCGAGATCGATGAAGTGTGCATTTGGAATCACGCGCTGCATTTGTTGTTCAAAGTTTGACCATCCCGAGTAGCCGTTGCGGCGATCGTCACGAAAGTCATCGAAGATGACAAACCCACCTTTCAGCAGGTAGCCACGCATCGCCGCAGCTTCCTTGTCATTCATGGTCCAGTAGTCCGGTTCGGCCATGTATGCGACGGGAAACTTTGCGAGTTCGGGATCATCGAGTGCGATCACGTTGCTGGCCTGCAAGTGCATTGGCAATCGCGCAATTTCGTTGATGATACGTCCGAGATTATTTTCGCCGCGCGGATATCCATGAGCCCACGCGGGCAGCCCCATGTAGTAAAAACCACCTGCGCCCGTCTCGAATTTGAGGCGCGCGAATTGAAATCGACCGTCGTATGGTGTGTGCGTGATCGCCAATTCGGACGATTGGCGCTGGAATCCGCGCTGCGCTCGGGCGGTTGATACACATGCGCTTACCGCTGCCAACAACATCACTGTACGCCGTAGCTGCAACATGTCGCTGCCCCAAAGCGCCCGACATCATCGAAGACGTCGGCGCAAATTCGAGATGGAGCGGGACCTGCTTGAGCGTACACGGATGCACCGCTGTTCGGAAAGTGCGAGGTGCATCCCGTTCGAAAATATGTCAGTCGCTGCGCATGGCTTCGAGCGGATCAATCCGAGCCGCTCGGCGCGCTGGTGCGAGGCTGGCGGCCGCTGCGATCACAATCAGCAGAATGGATACGCCAACCAGCGTAATCGGATCATTGGGTGCGACTCCGAAGAGCAGCGATGTCATCGTTCGTCCCAAAAGCCATGCGCCGACTACTCCGATTGCAACGCCAATCAAAGCCAGCCGAAGCGATTGCCACATGACGAGGCGCGCAACACCGGCGAGGCCGGCGCCAAGTGCGATCCGAATGCCAATTTCGGCGCGACGTTGTGCAACGACGTAAGAAATAACTCCGTACATTCCGACTGCGCTTAGCAACAG
This sequence comes from Gemmatimonadaceae bacterium, assembly GCA_039930585.1. Lineage (GTDB taxonomy): Bacteria > Gemmatimonadota > Gemmatimonadetes > Gemmatimonadales > Gemmatimonadaceae > Gemmatimonas. Next base: position 2,116 of record JBDTTO010000107.1, on the reverse strand, counting down.
TGCCACAACGGCGGCGACGCCCAGTAAAGTCATCACGAATGAAGTCCGCGCCATTGAGCGTTCGACTACATGTGACATTGACCGTTGGTTGACCACGGGTACGCGCGGATTGAGTGTGGCGACGGCGTTGGTGATCTGCTTCGAAAGCGCGGGCGATGGCGTTCCATTGGTACGAACGAGAAATACGAGTTCGTTCAAGCTGTCATCGCGACGGTTTTCTTTGAATCCGGTGGGTGCGTAAAACACGGCTTCGGTTGGCGCACTCTCAAGCGCTTCCGCGTGCAGTTTTTCAGCGACACCAACGATACGATACCAACCATCGCCGTTCGTATTGATGCCTTTGCCGATTGCGTTCTGCCCTGGCCACAGTCTGTCCGCCAGGTCCCTTGTAACGACTACGGCTTGCGTCCGCTTGTCGACATCATCCCACGTTGGTATGCGCCCATCAACTTTGATATGCAGTGTCTCAAAGAATCCGGGCGCAGCAATCGGCGTGGAAACGCACGGTGTTAGTTCAACCCCTTTCACGTATGGCTCATTTTCCCGAAATACAACTGAGCAGCCGGTGCCGAAATCCTCCAGCGGCATTGCTTCGGACGCGCCTACGCTTGCTACGCCGGGCATTTCGCTCAATGTGCGGTACAGATCGCGGTGGAAGGCGAGCGCTTTTTCGCGCGTGTCGTACTCCATGAACGGCAACGAAATATTGAACGCGGTAATATTTGTTGCATTGAATCCGGGCTGGACATTACGCAATTGCAGAAAGCTTTTCGTCATCAATCCGGCCGCCGCAAGCAACACAAGCGCCAGCGCCATCTGACCGATCACCAAGCCGTTTCGAATGGCGCGTTGCCGAGGCGACGATGACAAGCCGCGTCCGCCCTCGCGGAGCGCCGCGATTGATACTTTGCGCAACAACGGCATGATTCCGAGCAATACGCCCATCACCATTGCGATTGTAAACGCAACAAGTATTGACGAGGCTTGTATGTGCACTGCCGTGAGCCGCGGAATATTGGACGGGGCGATATACAGCAACGCCCGCAAGCCACTGAATGCCAACGCAACTCCAATCACACCGGCCGTGAGACAGAGCAGCAGACTCTCCGACAGATAGTGCACAATCATGTGACGACTGCTCGCGCCCAACGCCGATCGAATTGCGGATTCCCGATGTCGCGCTTCCATGCGCACAAGAAACAGGTTGGCAATGTTTGCAACAGCAATAAGCATCACCAACGCCACGGCGCCCAGCACCATCCACAACGTGCGGGGAATACTGGGCCCAAGCACTGCGTTCCGCAGATCGCTGACTTCGATGCGGAAGTTGTAACCTTTGATGAATCCCGGCGAGTACACACGGGGAAGGAGTTCAGACCAGCGTGACATAAGTCCGGTGAACTCGCGCTCTGCGCTCTCAACTGTCGCCCCGTCTTTCAATCGGCCAATTCCGACAAACGGGTGATTGTTGTAATACGGCGGATTCAGCGAAGCCTGCAATGGCAGCCACACATCCACTCCAAATCCTGCGAGGTTCGCTTGCGACGCGAACGGGTCGGGCATCGGCAGTGTGAGTCCTTTCTCTGCAACACCAACAATTTCGAAGTTGCCGTCACTGGTGACGAGATTTCTTCCAATAATACTTGCATCACCGGCGAATCTCTTCTCAAAGTATTCGCGACTCAACACCGCAACTGGTGGAGCGCCCGGTTGATCGTCACTCTGCGTGATCAGGCGACCAAATGCAGCGCGTGCCTTGAGTGTCGTCAAGACCGACGCCGTGATCCTGCCAGTTCGCGCAGCATCGGCGCGGTTGTCGTTGGTGATCGTCGATTCACCGGTGCGATACAACCCAATATCTGAGAGCGTCTTCGTTTTCGTTTTAAGATCCACATATCCACCCAACGACAATCCCCATTTGCGTTCCCCACTTCCCGCAACGGTTGCCGGATGCAGAATGGACACGAGTCGATCGGCGTCTCGATACGGCAGCGGGCGAAGCACGACAACGTCCAGCACCGTGAAGATGGCCGTCGTTGCGCCAATTCCCAGTGCGAGCGTGATCAACGCCATCAATGAGAAGAGCGGCGACCGCAGTAAGACCCGGGCCGAGCGG
>JBDTTO010000106.1:0-8219 GCA_039930585.1 Gemmatimonadaceae bacterium | reverse complement strand
TGAAACTCACATTCCACGGGCACACATCCTGACAGATGTCGCAGCCGTACACCAGGTCGTTGATCGGTGCGCGCAGCGCTTCCGGAATTGCCTCGCGCAATTCAATGGTGAGATAGCTGATGCACAGATTTGCATCGAGTACGCGCGGACTTGTGAGCGCACTTGTTGGGCATGCGTCGAGACAACGTGTACACGTGCCGCAACGATCGGCTTCGAATGGTTCATCCGTTTCCAGCGGAAACTCAACGAACAACGACGCCAGAAACAGAAACGATCCCGATTTCGGATTGATCAGGCACGTATTCTTGCCGAACCAACCAAGCCCCGCGCGCTGTGCGAGGTCGCGTTCGAGAACGGGGCCAGAATCCACATACGGTCGCGCGTTGATTGTTTGACCGGTTTCACGCTCGAGCCAATGATGTAGCTCACGCAATTTTTCGCGAAGCACTTCGTGGTAGTCATCGCCGCGAGCGTATCTAGCAACGGGACCTGCTGGTTCATTGCCACCGTAGTTCATCGCCACAACCAACGCGTGCGTCGCGCCCGGATGCGGTGTACGTGCGTCGCGTCGCAGTTCTGCGCCAATGTCGCCAAGATACGCCATGTTGCCAGCGTTTCCTGCGGCCAGCCATGCGTCAAACTGCGCGGCAGTGTCGGGAACGCCGAGTGCCGCAATTCCGGCGAGGTCGAATCCGAGTCCGTAGGCTTGTGCCTTGAGACGTTCAGAAATTGTGTGCGTTGAAGCCGACGACGATTCGTTGTGATCCGAATTGTGTTCGTGATTCGGTTGATTCGCGCCGGCCGTCATGATTGTGGCGCCGGCGTCATGTCAGGCATCAGGGCTGTTGGCCAACCCAACGCGCGAACGCGACAACGTCAGCGGCCGGTGGCACGAACTGTTCGTCGCCGTAAGCGGTGTACAAGCGCCACCGCAAATACGTCATGGCGGGCAGTGGCAAAAACGGAAAGCGGCGATACCAGTGGCGATGGCGAAACCTCCACGCAACGCGCAGCAGGTCGACTGCGACGCGTGGATTTACGATTGCGCGCGCGGTAAGTGATGCGAGGAGGCCGGGCCAGGACATAGTTGAAATGTCGCAGGTTGGCGAGGTTCGTTCAACGGTCGATTGTCGGCCTCGACTGCCGACCTCAGTGCGCGCATTGGGGGTTAGACGAAACCAGCTCCCCTTGCTCACACAGCGGTGCTAAACTTCCCGCGACGACCCACCCGCAACGAACCAACTAAACACGATGCAACTCGACGAATATCAAAAGCTCGCCGCCCGCACACTCGGTGGTGATCGCACACACGAACAACAGTTGGCCAACGCCGCACTCGGACTCACCGGCGAAGCAGGTGAGGTGGCCGAAGTCATCAAGAAGCACCTCTTCCACGCCACGCCGCTCGACAAAGACGCAATCATGAAAGAACTCGGCGATTGCCTCTGGTACATTGCCGCATTCGGAACGGTGCTCGGCTTTTCGATGGACGACATTGCACAACGCAACATCGACAAACTGCGCAAACGTTATCCCGAAGGATTTGACACCGAACGCAGTCGGAATCGCACCGAATAGCTACAGAAACGATTCACCGTCCAAACCTTCGGGAATCGGCAACCCCAGCATTTGCAGAGCGCTGGGAAACACATCCGAAGTGCGCATCGGCGTGCGCGCGACTGGGCGATCGATAATGAGTGGCACGATCATCTGCTCACGCAACAACGCGCCATGTGTGGATACGTGTGCAACGGGTTCGAATCGAGAACGCAAATCCCAATTGCGCGCTGCCGAAATCACAAGATCTCCGCAGCGCGCTGAGCTCATCAGCGACGAGAGTTGCACAATAGAATCCGGATACGGCGTACCCGCGGCCACCTGATATGCCGACGTTGAGTTAAGGCCGTTGTGCGTGCCGCCCAATTCCAACGGATCTCCCGTCAGTGGTAAATACTGCCAACACGGACCGTTCGCGCCCATCGTGCGGCGAATTTCTGCCGCGCCGCGATGTTTGTTGGAAACGCGCACAACGCTGTCTGACAGTGCGACGGCGATCAGATCCACGGCTTCGCGCGCCAACAGAGCGTCATGCAATTCGTTCCACTTTGGCGCGAGCGCCGACCAAAAATCGCGCGCGCGTTTGCCGGGATCGAGATAGATGTGCGCCATCGCATTTCCGCCCACCATCAACGCAACGTCAACCGACGGCTGCAACACCTTTGGATGCGCGCGTACACGAAGTCCGCGCTGCTCCAACCATCCGTGCATATCGTCGTGATTGGCAACGGGCGCGTGTCCGTGATCGCCGACCAGCCAGATATCGAGTTGATTACGCCATCCACCGCGCTCGGCGATTGCTTGCGCGGCCACTACGGCGTCGTTGATGTCTCGAATACACGCGCGCACGCCCGGTGACTCACCACCTTCTTTGTGCGCGCGTTTGTCGGGACTCGTTACGGCGAGCGTTGCAAAACGTGGGCGCTGCTTTTCAAAGGCGCGCATGAACTCTTGTGTCGCTTTTCGCTCCGACGCCTGCCACGAGTCGAGGTCACCGCGAAAGTGCGCGGGCGTCACTTCAATCATGAACTTGAGTGAACGTCCGAAATTGACGCGCGCGCCGCGGCCGAGCATGCTCATCGCGGCCAGTGATGGTTTGGCGAGATCAAACAGCGTTGGTGTTTTGCGATCGAGATCGTTATCGAGATGCCAGATGTCGATGCCGGCATAACTGCGCGCAAAGGCCGGCCACAATCCCACTTTGCGTTCGCGATCATACCAACGCAGCCCTGGAATGCCAACGTCCGCGGGAAAGCGACCGGTCAAGAACGGGATGTACCCAGGGCCGGTTACAGAGGGAAAACAGGTGGACACTTCGTGCATCTGTCCACGCGCGCACAGTGCGGCGAGCGCGGGAACTTTTCCACGATCTATCTCGTCGCGAAGTACGTCGTGTCGCACACCGTCCGCAACAATCAGCAGTAGCGTACGTTCGGGCTGTTGCTGACTCATGCTGCGACGTACCGGTAGCGAGAGTGGTTGAGTGGCGCATACACTTCAGCACGCAGTAACAATTCCTTTACCGCTCCTATTATGGCGAAGCCGCGCACAGCAAAATCTGGCACCTTGAGCAAAGGCACATCAAAGACTGGAAGCGCCAAGTCCAGCGCCCCAACTGTGCGTAAGGCGAAGAAACGCGCGGCCGAGAACGACGAGGCGACGCCCAAAGTAATGGCGACCGCCGAACGAAAAACCGCGCGACAGGCGCGAACGCCAACCGGCAAACGCGCGTCACCGACGACAAGGGCAGCCGCGCAGCACCAGGCGCTTGAAGGCGTGCGCGAGCGCACCGAAGAGGGCCATCGCATGGCCGGTCGCGAGCCGGATAAGACCGGACTGGTTTCCAGGGGCGCCACCACTGTACGCAAAAAGCGCGCACTCAGTACCATCGATTCGGACATCCGTGATTTGCCGATGTTGACCGAAGACGAAAAATTGCTGCAGTCACAACCTGAATCGAGCGCATTTACGCGCAGTGATCCGTGGCGTGTCATGCGCATCACGAGTGAATTTGTCGAAGGCTTTGATTCGCTTTCCGAGATCACGAAGGGCGTGACAATCTTCGGTTCGGCACGCACGTCGCCCGAAGATCCCCAATACATCGCCGCCGTTGAAGTGGCACGCTTGCTTGGCAAGGCCGGGTTTTCAATTATCACCGGTGCTGGGCCCGGCATCATGGAAGCAGCAAACAAAGGCGCGAAAGAAGGTGGGGGACACTCTGTTGGCTGCAATATCGAACTTCCGTTCGAGCAGGGCGCCAATCCGTACGTGGATACGTTGGTGAACTTCCGGTATTTCTTTGTACGCAAAACGATGTTCATCAAATACTCAAACGCGTTCATCATCTTTCCAGGTGGTTTCGGAACGCTCGATGAACTGTTTGAAGCGTTGACGCTGATTCAGACGGGAAAAATCTATCAGTTTCCCCTGATTCTGTTTGGTCGACACTACTGGGCGGGGCTGATTCGCTGGATTCAATCCCGGCTTGTCGGTGAGGGAAAGATTGCTGCGGCCGATCTGGATCTGCTGCTACTCACCGATGATCCGATGGAAGCCGCGCAAGCGGTGATTGACGCGCACGCCGCGCAAACAGGAGCTCGTTAATACGGCGTTCATCTAACGGTCAGTGCTTGCATGATCGTCACGGTTGCGGCCGAGTCCTGCGAATGGCCGCAACCAGGTTGACCGGAGAATAGTCGCCGGCCGAGATAAAGTGAGAAGATCCGAGCGATCCAATGAGTTCTTTGCGAATTTCGCGATCAGTTCGCCCGTCATCGATGAGTTTGTCCGTCTTGGCGACCAAGTGCTCAATCCAGTCGGCCTTCGCACGCAGCATGCTCGTTCCGTTAGCGACAAATCCACGGTGTGCGCAAAACATGCGGTCGGGATTGCGCGCGATAACAGCGCGAAGCGATTGCACGTGTTGTCGCGGATTTTCGTACGCATGCGCCATGCGAACCTTCACGCCAAGAAAAAGATCGCCGGCGAAAAGTGTGCCCGTGCTTTCATCCCAGACAGAATGATGATTGCTGCAGTGGCCCGGCGTGTGAATCAAAGACAGCGCGTCGTCGGTGAATGGAATAACTGAACTGACAACCGGCGGTGTCGCTTTCCACATAAAGTGACGATACGGTCCAATCGCATCGGGGTGTTGCAAAAGCGTTAATGTTTGCGAGTCCATTGCGAGTGGAACGCCTGACTTCGCAAGCAATTCGGTGTTGCCGGCGTGATCTTCGTGATGGTGCGTGACAAACGCGCCGCGCGGTCGGAGATGCGTGATCAAGGCTCGCGCGTCGCGCGCGGCACCTGGAAAGCCGTTATCCACCAACACGCCGCGCACCAGAAAAGCGTATACGCTATAGCCGATAATTCGGCTGCGCGGCCAAGTGAACAAGAGGGCCGTGACGTCCCCAAACTGCGTCTGCTGGATCACTCCGAAAACTAGCCAGCGAGCGCCGTGGGGTTGAACCTTGTTGCCAGTTGGACCTATTATCCGATAGGTGGCGCCCGGTCCAAAACGGCCGGGCGCCATTTTTTCCCCGATACGCCCGATGTCTGACGTGCAGACGCTGCCGGGTGGTCGTTTCTCGAGAAGGCCGCAGACATGTTTGACGAACTGATTAAGAAGATGGCGCGCGAAGTTGAAAAGCTCACCCACGAGCTGCACATCGTGTTGCCCAACGAAATTCGGAAAGCCGTCGAACTGGGCGATCTCAAGGAAAACAGCGAATACAAATCAGCGCTGGAACGTCAGGCGTTTGTACAAGCCCGTCTTGGACAGCTGACGCAGCGTGTTACGAAACTGGCGAACATTGATATCACGCAGATTCCCGTCGACAAAGTCGGCCTGGGTTCGCAAGTCGTTGTCCAGGAAGAGGGAGCGAAAGAGCCAGAGACGTACAGGCTGGTATTCGGCGATGCTGGCGAACTCATTGATGGTCAGGTGACGATGAGCTCACCAATCGGTCGTGCGTTGCAGGGAAAGGCGCCGGGTGATATGACGTTGCTCAAACTGCCAACGCGGGTGCGCAAACTCAAAATCCTCAGCGTGAAAACCGTGCACGAAATGTCCGAAGAGGAATTGAACGGGTAAGTACGGGTTACGCCGGATCAATCGAAAAGAGTCGCGTGACTTCTGCTTCGTAATCCGCCAGCGCACGTTCCTGTTGTGATTCGTTCCACCCCAATAGCGCCGCCATGAGCGGCGCTATTCGTTTGGCGACACCACGACCATTGTCGCGTGTTTCGTATGCGATGTGCATCCGCCGCACCAACACGTCGGCCAACGTACACGCCATTTCGCGTTCGACTGCGTGTGCAACTTCGGCGACGCAATATGGCAAATCCTGAACGAGTCTTCGCGCGAGTGAGTGATCGCGTTGTGCGTAACTCCACACATTGCGCCAGCGACTTCCATACGCCAACGCCAGTCGCTCGGCAATTGCCGCATCGTTCGTGGCGGCCTGTGCATCATGCACCGTGCCGTGGCGCGACTCAATGTCACCGCCAGGAAGGGGCTCGATTTTGCTGCTGCGCGCGCCGTGTTTGAGCGCTGCGCCCATGTCACGATTGGCCGCAACTGGATGATGCCTTTTGTTTTTCAATTCACCAACAACGTGTTTCAATACATCTGCGGACATTGAGCGATAGCTGGTCAATTTTCCGCCGGTAACACTTACCAATCCGTCGGCTCGCACCTGAATGGAATGCTCGCGCGATGCAGCATTTGCGCCGCCAGTTCCTGCGCGTTTCGCCGCGAGCGGCCGAATGCCGGCCCAGGCGGTGACTACATCATCAGGTGAGAGTTGTGCGTACGGAAACAGAAGATTCACACTGCGCAACAGATACGAGATATCCTGCTCCGTTGCACGAATGTTGTCCGCTGTGCCCTTGGTTTCGCGCTCGGTCGTTCCGACAATCGCATGCGGACCCGCGGGCAGCACAAACATCACGCGACCATCAACCGGCGATACAAGCGTGACCGCATCACGATTGCCCAAACGGTGACGCGACACCGCAATGTGTGTACCCGCCGACCCAAGCACGCCGGCTTTTGACGCGATGCCTGTGAGCGCCGCCGTCGCATCGCTCCACGGCCCCGTTGCATTCACAACGACCGAGCCTTTCACCGAAAACTTTTCACCGTTAATTCGGTCCTGCGCTTCGACGCCGATGAGCGCGGCAGTATTCGAAATGCCCGGTCGCAATCCACCGGTAACCGTAACGTGATTGATCACAGTGGCGCCGGCTTCACGCGCTGCCAACGCATTGGCAAGTGTCAGGCGCGAATCATCCGTGGATGCATCCCAATAACGCGCGCCACCCTTCAATCCGTCGCGCGACAGAGCGGGTTCCGCCGCAGATACGCCGCTTCTGCTCAATCCGTGATGACGCTGCACATTTCGAAAGAGTGCCAACGCGTCGTACAGCATTAACCCCGCGCGCAACTTCCAGCGCGGCACTCGTGCGTCGCGATAGACGGGCCACGTAAACGCCAGTGGCCGCACCAAATGTGGTGCCAACTGCAACAACAGCCGCCGCTCTCGACTGGACTCAAACACGAGCCCCAGATGGCCGTGCTCCAGATAGCGCACGCCGCCGTGAATCAGCCGCGAAGACCGGCTGCTGGTGCCGCTCGCGAAGTCATCGCGTTCAAGCAGGGCCGTCCGAAATCCAGCCAGCGCCGCCTCGCGCGCGACTCCGGCGCCTACAATGCCGCCTCCGACAATCACGATGTCGAAATGTTCATTGGCGACAGCGGCCAAAACGGCCTCCCGACCCGCCACGGCGAGTGGTCCTCGGGCGGCCAGGCGTTCGGCGGTGGTTCCGGCGTGCGGTTCGTGAGACTCGAGCATTGCTCAAGGTGTGGTGATGTCACGGCAGCCGGCAATATCGGGTTTCTTCCCATCCTTCTGCGGGTGCCTCCGCGTAAATTTGAGGGATGCCCCCCACCCCAAGCGGTTATCGAACCGGTCGACGCGTCGCGATAGTAGCCGGCGTGCGCACGCCATTCGCGCGTTCCGGTTCGGCGCTCAAGGATTACACGGCAATTGACCTCGGGCGTTTAGCCGTCGCCGAGCTCATTCAGCGCACGGGACTTGATGGGCGAGAAGTGGAAATGCTGGTGTTTGGCACGGTCGTGCAGTCCGTCATGGCGCCCAACATCGCGCGCGAAGTCTCGTTGCTGCCGCATTTTCCAAAACCAGTGCAGGCCGTGACGGTTGGTCGCGCGTGTGCATCCGCGAATCAGGCAATTACCGACGCGGCCGATCAAATCGTGTTGGGACACGCTGACGTTGCGATTGCCGGCGGCGCCGAATCGCTTACGCAGGTTCCGATTCTGCACTCGCGCGGTATGAGCGACATTCTCGTTGCCGCATCGAAAGCGAAATCTCTGCCAGCGCGATTGCAAACACTCGCGCGCATTCGACCGCGAGACCTCATTCCGATCACCCCCGCAATTGCGGAGCCGAGTACGGGTGAAAGTATGGGTCAGTCGGCGGATAAAATGGCGAAGCTCAATGGAATTTCGCGTGAAGCACAGGATCGATTCGCGCTGCGCTCGCATCAAATGTCGGCGAAGGGAACGGACGACGGTCGCTTGACGGCGGAGATTGTGCCGGTTCCCGTTCCACCAAAGTTTGATTCGATGTTGGCAAGCG
>JBDTTO010000105.1:0-8261 GCA_039930585.1 Gemmatimonadaceae bacterium | reverse complement strand
AACTGCAACGTTGTTCGGTCTTCTACCGGCCACGGACTCGCCACAACCGAACCCGCGCCAGCGGCCAGAATTGCACCGGCAAGGTCGGCAACGGACGCACCGGCGGCTCTCGATTCACTGCGTCCGCTGCACGCCGACAGCACAATCAGTCGAGCTCCGTGCAGGTCCATCGCCGAAAGTTCCCGGGCAGAGACGGCGTTAAGTGCGCCACCCTCCATGACTAACTGCGATCGATCAATAGACACTTCATCGATCAGCGCGTGACCCGCGAAATGAATCACCGCCGCCTTCGGGAACTCCCGCATTAACGCAGACTTCGTTGCGCCAGCGCCTGCGAGCGTAACGGAATTCGGATACATCCTGGCAACTGACACACCCTCTTCGTCCGCGCCAGTTAGCGGCTCAAGGGTCGGATAATCAGCAGGCGTGAACGACGGATTAGCAACAACAAGGACATGTCCTTGATTCTGAAGCTTGTCATCGGTTCGTGGCGGGTCGTTAGTACTCCACGATTCCTGAATCGAGAATCGTTCTACCAGATATCGCTTTGACTGCGCATCATACATCGCGTCGAATGGCACGTCAGATAACGAACCGTATGCAACAAACTTCAACTCGTCGATCTCGGCCGTGAGTTGTGGTGCAATTGGTCTTACAATCCAATCGTACAAACGTGCGAGATGCGGATTGGCAATCGTGCTCGACGCCTTTCGCCGAAGTGCCGTGTTTGCTGCTATTTCAGTCTTGAGAAACAAATGCTCAGGCAGGTACGCCGAAATCATCTGCGTGCGCCCGTTGATTCGAGTCCAGATCCGCAGCGTATCCCCCGTAAACGCAAGTACGACGCTGGCCCGGCGCGATCGTTCGTTCGCCATTGATCCTTCGGATATACTCGCGCGCACGTTCGACGACATCACGCGTTGACGACCGCGTTCGATCGCCACCATCGCGAGATCGTCATGACCTAGCGCAATTTCCAAAGATGCCATCTGGCCGAAAACAGCTTCTTGCATTCCCATGATCGCCGCACGGTCGCCCAAATGAAGCAGTAACTCTTGTCTCCGCTGAATCAACTGCGCCAGCGTGTCGAGATCAGCGAGCGCGCCACTCGTGTCGAGTGCAGCAAGCCGTTGGTTCACTCGCGCACGCAACGCCACCATCAATCGCGGCACATTCGCTCGGCGCACAGAATCCGACATCACCTGCGCAATCTTTTGACCAGCCTCGATGCTTCCGACATTCGGATCCGCCGCCGCTTCGATCAGCAACATGTCACTTTCAAGAAACTCACGGGCGCCACTCGTTAGCTGCGGAAACTTTGCACGCGCCAGCATGAGATCTTCCCGCGCGTCGCTGGAGCGGCCGAGTTGCAACAGTACTCGCGCGTGCGCCATGAAAGCTTCGACGGCATGCGCGGGCAGCGGCCACTCGTCCACCATCGCAACATCTTCTTCGGCAATCTTCAGCGCAGCATGTGGCCGCCCTTCGAGTATGGCGACACGTACCAGTGTTTGCAGAATATTGTGACGCGCAACAGACGACGGCGTTGTCGCGAGAACTGTAAGCCCTGCATGCGCGGCGACGTAGGCCTCAACAAACTGACCAATTTCAAACAACGCTTCGGACAGTCCAAATAACGCTGTACCTGCAGGTTCGAATTCATTGACTGATTGGTAACCGGCAACCGATTCGCGCAGCAGTGGAATGGCGCGAGCAAAGTCCGCACGACGACCAGCCATCACGCCGAGTATGTATGCACATCGGGCACGCAGCGAAATCATTTCCCGAACGGATGGATCGTCGTGGATCGAATTCAATTGTATTTCGGCGTTCAGCGCATGACCTGCCGGCACCAGCGTAACCGCGTGCAGTGCATTCATCCAGCTATACAACGATGGGGATACGTTGGCAGAGCCCATGCTGCGCTCGAGTAGAATTCGCGCCGCTTCTGGCTCGAGTTTCGCGAAGAGCGATTCGGCAGCGGCGTAGTCGATGTGTGCGCGCGCCAACGATGGCAGCATCCTCGAATCCGATTTCAATTGATCAATCGCTTCGATTGCCATTGCGAGTGAGCGATCACCGCGCAGCGAGGAAATTTGCTGCGCCAGGATGTGCGCTTCTGAAAGGAGCGAATCGGCGTTTCGTAGATCACCACTCAAGAGGGCGCGTCCCCAGGCCGGCAACAACACACTCCAGCCTTTCGCTTGCAGTATTTTCGTATCGCGTTGCGGCTCGTCCTGTTTCCGTTCGCTTGCGTGCGACTGTCGCGCCCGGCTCTCGCCTCGGACGATGTCGTTGCGAGAAAATCGTGCGAGCTGCGTCCAGGACTTTGCAGCCGTGCGACGGAATTCAAGACGTTCTAACGCAAGCGCCTCATTGAATTGCGCAAATTCCGACGCGTCGCCGTGTCTTGCCAGGCTGGCCTCTTCGAGCGCGGAAACAAGATCGGCCGGTTGCTGTTTTTCTTCGGCCCGTTGCAAGTACGCTGCCGACAGGTCGAGATGGACAAACTCACCGCTTGGAACCCGCTGCACGACATCGCGAAACAATCCGATTGATTGATCCAGCTTCTTGTCTTTGGCGCCCCACAATACGTCGGCAAGCGCGACCGCATACGTGGCGTTTGCATCTCCTTCCCGCGCGAGCGCAATCGCTTCTGCTATGTCTGCGAGTTGCGCGCGCGACGGAGCTTGAGCAGTGGAGACCTCGCAACGCGATCGCTGAATCGTGCCGCCGGGCGGTGGTTGTGTATCCGAACACCTTCCACGCTGAACTATGGATTGAAATGCAGCGAATCGGCGCTGCGCAGGTGCGGTTTTGCGTAGATCTGAAACAACGAAAGCCGGGCTACGCGTGAAGGGCCCGTCGCTGCAGGCGAACGTGAGCAACAGACTGAAAAGCAGAAATGATTTTTTTTCAAACCCTCCATTCTTGTGAGTCATGTGGACCGGGAAAATTTGGAAGGACATTTCGCACCGATGCTACAGCCGCGCTGTAGAAATGTCGAGATCCGGATTTATGGTCGCGCTGGATTGAAAGCCGGAAGCTGTGATGCACTTCATGAGTGGTGAGTGGCGGACCGATCCGAATTCTCATGGTGTGAGAAATCCGATCTTGCGGTCCGTCTAGGTCAGTGCACTCTGTCGGCTGACCGGCATTGAATTGCTGAGTCCGTGGCAGTCCTGTCGTTTTCCGATACGCGTGTGGAGCGTATTGAGCGTGGGAATCCGAACACTGTGAATAGTCGCGATCCGATTCGATCATCATTTGCACACCAATCATGGCCGCTCTCATTCCGGTTTCAGCCTGGCCCGACGTACCGCCAGACGAACTACCCAAACTGATTGTCAACGGAAACGAATCACCAGAGGTATTGCGCGCCAAAGCGCTCGCATTGTATGCAGTGATCGACGTTGTATTGCGCGACCCCCGATTGGGATGGCTGAGTCGAACGGAACGCGATGCCCAAGCGGATTTTCTGTTTGCCGTCAGTTGGTCGTTCAGTAAGAAATCGACAATCAGGACAGGCAAATGGCTCCCCCGAATTCCGGGACATTCCGTATTCGGGCTTACTCGGCGGCGTATCGTTGGAATTATTAGTGGGAACGATCCGGATCCAGCGATCAATCACGCTCGGGATGAGATTCTGTGTGGCATTGGAGCGCTGCCTGCTGGAACGTTCTTGCAGACCGGGCGGCCATCCGGCGCATCAGTTGGTGCGGTCGTTGACCGGCTGAAATCTGAGGACTTCGACATTTTTTCGGGATATCTTGCTCGGCTGTCATTGATAAACGTTGTCAATCTCGGTCCTGCGGGCGCGTTCGCCGCAAAGTTCTCGTCCCGTCTGATACGAAGTCGACGCGGTCAGTGGGATTGGTACAACGAGTTGGCCGAGCTTTGGGCGCACTGGCTGGGTAAGGGGGTCAAGACAAAGGACGCAGCCGCTTTTATTGCGGACGCGCGTGAAGGTTTTGAAATCTTGTTCGGCGACCGGTTATCGCTGGTTGATGTGGCCGTTCAAGATCTTGCTATCTCTGAATCCGATGTCAAAGGGAAGATTCGCGAAGCCTCCATTGGTTGGCTGATTGCGATGCCTGCATTTTTCACCGTGTTGGTCCCTCGTCTCTTTTCATGGTTAACCGAGACGTTTGGCGCCAAAGTCGCACTTTCGTACTTTCCGAACGTATTTCGCGCGTTTACGTGGATCTACGCCGTAGTCCCACTGCTAATCTTTGCTCGCTTACTTGAAGGTCGTTCGCGAAGACCCCTCAGCAAATCGTGGATCGCTCTCACAGGCGTTCTCTTCGCGTCAATTGTAGTCTTGTTTGCGCTCCCTGCTTCAGCGACGGACGGTTCGGGTGATAATGGATTCCCGACGGACGCATGGAGGTTGGTAAGTTTTGCTGGACTCGTAATGGCGGTGATTTCAGCAGGCAATCAGCTAAGGCGCGACAACGGTCCAGCAACGCCAAGCTTGACGAATTACGCCCATACGTTCAAGGAGAACCCACCTTCCCGACTGATATTGTGCGCGGCCTGTATTGTCGCTCTCGTGTTGTCTGCATCGGTTCCTGCGGGTGAGTACACGAGAGTATTCACTGATCAAACGAAGATAATGCAACGCATCCGACTGCATCGCGATAGTATTGCGATGAACGCAACACTCGCCGCACTGAATTTGCGCGAGTCCGAAGTAGTAACGGATACGCTGGGGAAGCCGCAGACGATATCAAAGAACTCGCTGACAGAACGTCTGCACAGCTCCTCGCAAGTCTATTGGAAATTGCGCGCACGCGATTCGGTTTGGACCAACAGTCCGGACAAGTTGGACACCGCAAACCTTCCTTCATTGGGAAGCACAAGGTTTACAAGCGATTCTCCGAAAGTTGCCTCGTCCACGGTTGTTGGAAGCGCTGTTCCTGCCGCGAAGCCGACACCGGCGAAAAAAGATTCTGTCGCTGCTGCTGCTTCTGCTGCTGCTGCTGTCGCAAACGAGGAGAATGAGTTGTCAGTGGCGAAGCGCAGAGCACTGAGCGCCGATTCCATTGCGCTGTCAGCAGCTGGAGCACTCGCGCGCCGAAGTGAGCGCATCGTCAGGCGTGAGTGGGCTTCACTACTGAATAGGCTTCGTTACGTGATGTTGGCTTCGCTGCTGGCATCACTATCGCTCCTCGTCTGGTTGATGCTACGAGCTGACGGTGCGCAGCGTCGCGTGATTTCGCGCGCGGGGGCGGTTTTTGTTGCGATGCTCGTCTGGCCACTGATCAGAAACGTTGACGACGTCGACATCGATCCAGATCATCCATTTACCGTGTTTGATCTTCCCCCGTGGAATCCTATCAACGCAGCGAAAGAGGTAATCGGCTTTGACACGAAGCCGGCGAATCTACTCGGAACCATTCCAAAATCATCCAGGCTTCCACCATCTTTGACGACGGACACGTTATTCGCGCGGAGCCTGATTCGAACGAACGGTGCAGACGGTTTCGATGGACTCGACGGAACGGACGGTTCGCCGGGAACGAAGGGCGGCGTTGGTGATCCAGGCTTACCTGGCCTCGCTGGCGTTCAAGGAGGCACCGGCGTTCGAGGACCAATTGGCCCGGGGGGACCTCCGGGTGCGAATGGGATTGTGGTGCTACCTCCCGAGGTGCGTCGGCAGATTACCGCAATTCTCGACATCGCAAAGGAAGCGCGCGACTCCGCTTCAGCGGCAGCAACATCGGCGGCGAAAGCAGAGACGACTGCGCTGGCCATAAAAAGAACGACCGACTCGATCAACGGCAATACTCAGCGCATTGCACCGCGCGGAACGTCGCGGCCAAACCCATGACCGGAAAATTGCTGATCTCGGCGCGATTCGCATTCGCGATGAGCTTGATAGTCATGGTCATGCCATCGCGCGTGCAAGCGCAGCATAAATCGACTTGTCGAAACGTCATGCGAGCTTCATTCGACAGTGTTGACGCAATATTTGACGCGTCGGATCCTGTGCGGTCGCACGCGGGCCTGAGTGTCGATCGTCGCGACCTGAACGACTTGCAGAACGTTGCATCAATTCTTGACTTAGTGATTGAATCGA
This sequence comes from Gemmatimonadaceae bacterium, assembly GCA_039930585.1. GTDB lineage: Bacteria > Gemmatimonadota > Gemmatimonadetes > Gemmatimonadales > Gemmatimonadaceae > Gemmatimonas. The sequence continues at coordinate 2,179 of JBDTTO010000105.1, read as the reverse complement.
ACGAGTGCGAGTCGGTTCGTCAACGCGATTCTCGTGAATGGAAAGTGATGATGCGCGTTGTCGAGAGGCTTCACAAAATTACGGAAGCATGGCCGGTGGCTCGCATCCCCTCGCTGGATGGTCGATCCACGATCGAAACGTGCACATTGTTGAATTTCGCTGACTCAACACAAAAACTTGATGGCCTGAGCGAAATTGAAAAGGAAATGCTGAACGAGTTTCAAAATCTCAGTCACGCAGTCAGGATCGGAATCGTCGACCCGCTAAACGCGATACTCTGCGCGAATGGAATGCGCCTGTTTTCGGAATCGGGTAAGGTACATGTTTCAGCGTTTTCCATGTATTTCGATTCTGCCGTCGACGAGTGGCGAACTGAATATCAGCTGGCGAAAGCGAACGTGTTGCGTTCATCAAGCCGATTTGGCGTGCAATTGTTCGCATTTCAGAACGGCGGGTTTGGCGGACGAACAATAGTGGCGTGGCCTGGAATACTCGGCAAATGGTACTGGAGCGCAGGCGCCGGCAGCGTTGTATCAAACCGAAATGAAATTCGTGGCGTTATTCCGGAACTCGGAATAGGCCTGCGTTACGGTTCGCTGCTTTTCGATGCGGCCGGTGTGTATGACAAGGATGAAAAGAAACTCGGTCTCACACTCTCCGCCTCACACGCGCTACTCAATCACACAATGTTCGGCGTGCGCTTGTCGTCCTTAAGTGGCGTTGGCGTTTCGTTCGGAGCTAGGCGATGAGCGCCGTCGCCATCACCACCCTCTGCGCACTCCGTATCTGAGCGGCTGAGCTCTCGCTCACGCCAGCATCGCTGGCAAACTCCATCCACCTCCCCACCGCCCCCTGCACCTCCTCAATAATCGCCATCACCCTCCCCTGCGTGATCTGCACCGTCCGTCCACACGCAAGAAAATCCTTCCCCACAAACCCATCTCGCTTCCCATTCATCGTCATCTGATGTTGCGCCGTCCACGCTCCGTTCACGTTGTAGCTGTATGTCACGTCAAATGCCGGTGACAATCGCCATTCGCCTCGCTTGTTCATCAGAAACGCAATGTTCTTCACGTGATCATCTTGATTGCGCGCAACAATGTTGAAGACCATGCGTCGAAACTGTTCTTCAATATCGAGCATCGGCAAACCAAGTTGACGTATCACCAGCAACGCCTGCTCGTAGCTGTGCGCGCCCGCGCGGTTGAAATCGAAGTGCGCTAACGCACCCAGTGATTGCATGTGCAACTTTTCGCCGCCGGCGAGACGATCAAATCGACGCGTCATGAAATGTCGACGACCGTTTTCTTCTAGCAACCGACATTCGTTCATCGTGATGCCAGCCGCCTGCGCCATTTGCGAATACGCGAATTCGATCGCGCCATAACCGCTCGGATCATCAGTCTCTTTGTCACGGTTGCCTTTTACACCGTCAAACTTGAGCAACCAATATCCGAAACCTTCGCCGGCCGCAACGTGACCTGATCGCACTTCATTCGTTTCGGCATTCCATGCGATCACGGCCTTTGCGCGCGCACCTCCGGCCGATGTACCAACGTTCAGAATATCTTTCAGTGCTTTCGACTTTCCTGCCTCGTGAAAGCGTCCAGGCAGATCGTTTCGATTGACCAGCACTTCTCCGGCGACTTTTACAAGCGAATCGATTTCGATTTTCTTCGCCGTGCGTTCACGCGGTCCGATGTTCGGCACAAACTCCAGCGCGCCCATTCCGCGCGAACCTGTGTAGCAGAGTCGCTCCAACGCGCCAAAACTTTCGGCACTACGTCCTTCCGTTGCGAGCCACGCATCAATCAGTGAATGGCCAAATCTGTCCGGAAGCGAATCCGCCAGCAGACCGGGAAGGCCATGAAACGCTTCGCGCGGCAACGACGGAAATTCGTAGGGAGCTTCCGCGAGCGGCATGACCAGCGGCGATAGTTGAATGCCGCTCTGCGCAAACTCGGGATCGTACTGAAAAATGCAGACGCCGCCTGGCCCCGCATCACTGACCGCCCCGATCCTCCGCCCCCACAACCGCAACTCGGCGATCATGTGTCGTCGCTCCACGTCCATTCCTTCGTGGTTGGTTCGACGCTCTTTTTGGGGCTCGCCGCGCGCCTCCGTTGCCGTCCACGCAGTTTGAGCTGCGCGATTGGACTGATCCGCGTTTCAGGCAGAA
>JBDTTO010000104.1:0-8271 GCA_039930585.1 Gemmatimonadaceae bacterium | reverse complement strand
CAGAAAAAAAAAGACCGATGTCCGCTTCGGTTCTGATCAAACCACAACGTACCCCATGCACAACTCCCTGAGCGCGCACGACTGGTGGGCCGCGCAACGCCGGCGATACATCATCACTCTCCTCGTCGGGGGAGCGCTGGGATTCATCGTCTACGCTACAGTAGTTTCGAGCTCCGTGTGCGCAAGTGACGTTGATGCTGAAATCACTATCTTCACTACGTTCTTTCAGGGTATTGGCTTCCTGTTCGCAGTCGGAGTCGCGGACGTCTGTTATTCACTTGGCGGTAAGATCGTTCAGAAGTTTGTACCTGCCGGTCGCGTGCACATTGCGTTGCGGTATGCGTATTGGGCCGGGGTAACGTTCTCCCTCGCTCTTATCGCTACTGTCCCGATTCTGGCATACGTCAGTTGCAGCAACAGTGGATGAGATAACATGAGCACAGTGTTGCAGCTGCTTCCCTACGATTCCCGTTGGCCAGCCAAGTTCGCAGCAGAGTCAACGCGCATTGCGCAGGCGCTAGGCACAGATGTGCTGGCAATCGAACACGTTGGTAGCACCGCCGTTCCAGGATTGCCCGGCAAACCCGTACTCGATATGGCGCTTGCCGTTGAGAACATCGCGCGCGCGGACGCGTGTATTACGCGCCTTCAATTGTTGGACTACGAATACCGCGGCCTCAATGGCGATGATCCGCAGCGTCGCTACTACGTGCGAGCGATCGCGGGTCAACGAATAGCGCAGTTGCATCTGTACATCATGCCCGCGCTCGCGTGGGATGAACTGCTCGCTTTTCGCGACGCCCTGCGCCGTGATCCCGATTTAGCGGCAGCGTCCGCAACTGAGAAACGTCGTGCCGCCGACGCAGTGCAGTGGGATAAAAGTGCATATTCCATCGAGAAAGGCCATTTCGTCCAGGCGGCGCTGCAGGAGTTGAGAAGGACTGGTTGGCTACGGCTCGCATAACTACGCTCAATGACTGAAATCCGCGCACTCACAATCGGCGATCTTTCTCAGGTCCACACGTTGACCGACGCAAGTGTTCGCGAAGGCTTTCGATTTGTGCAACGGTTTCTCGACGATATGCCGAACATGGAACTCAACTCGCCAACACAATATTTTCTCGGCGTGTTCGACGACAATCAATTGCGCGCGATTGGTGGTGTCACTCCGGATCCGTATACCGACGACCCGCACGTTGGACGGATTCGCCGAGTTTATGTGCTGCCCGGGTTTCGGCGCCACGGATACGCGAGCCATTTGCTCGCAGCGCTTGAGGCACGAGCGCACTCCATTTATTCGACACTTCGCCTTCAAACGGACACCGATGCCGCAGCATCTTTTTATGAAAGCCGGGGGTACGTACGAAGCACTGAACCCGACGTAACGCACGTTCGCGTTTGGCCGTCGGGGCAATAGAACGCGTTCGCTCACAACCGTCGCCCGCTTTGCTACCAAACACCGTGTCCCACAATATCGAATCGCGATCAGTGCTTTCCACTTCAGTCGCGAACGCCGGAGGTATCAGTCTCTGGCGACGCGCAAAGATCACAGCGGGACTCTCGCTGGTCGGCGCGATCTCCGGAAGTTTTGCCGGCGGACTTACTGCGATGTTCGTTGTGACAGTCACTGAACATTCGATAAGATCGTTTTTTGACCCGCTCCTTTTCGCAGTTGGTGCTGAATTTGGCGCGCCACTCGGCGCAGTATTGTTCCCGATTGCGGGTTGGACTTTACTCCGTCGCGTGTCATTCGGTCGAGCATTCTTGGGATCGGTGTTGGGAACGCTGGTTGGAGGCGTTGTTGGCTGGCTGGTTCCGTTCGGGCTCAATTCAATCCAGCGCAGCATGATCTGCGGATTTCTCGGCTTCATTGCCGCTGTCCTCATCATGCGTCGCGCGGCAAAGGTTGATTACACATCGCACGAGTAATGCATAACTAATTTGTTTTGACTCTTCACTGCGCACGTTGCGTCAGACCACAACAATCAATCCGCGATTACAATGATCCCAGAACTACCGGGCGCGGTCCCCGAAATCCCAGTCGCAGATATCATCGCCGCCACGACGTATTATCGCGACTGTCTGAGCTTCACCGTGGATTGGGTTGATGCAAACATCGCACTGGCTGGAATCTCGCGTGACAACTGTCGGCTGTTTCTCGCCGGCCCGTCGTTTCGGAACGAACGCGGCACCGCCGCTCCAGTGTTGACGTGGCTCAATCTGAGCAGCAAAACCGAGGTTGACGATTTGTATGCAGCCTGGCGTTCGACGAATGCGATTTTTTTCTCCGCACCGGAATCGAAGCCGTTCGGACTTCACGAGTTCACCGCCGCAGATCCCGACGGCAACCTGTTTCGTGTGTTTTACGACTTCGCGACGCCCGAACGCGAGCAAACCAGCGTCTCAGTGCATTAGGAAATATTTCCCGCGAAAATAATTTTGAAAAATTTCCCGGGTGATGTCGGATCGGCGGAGTGGCGTTCGTTGTAAGGCAAAGAGGGCCGCCACAACGGCGCCCCGAACCGACAGGAGACGATGATGCATTACCTGGTTTCTGTAATCACGCACTCGACGGAACTCGCCGGCCCGGACGAGATGGCCGCAATCAAAGCGTTCAACGTCCAGCTCAAGGCAGACGGGCATTGGGTCTACGCCGGTGGCCTCTCGGCGCCCAGTTCAGCCACGGTCATCGACAACCGCGGCGAGCAGCCAATGTTCACCGACGGTCCGTTTCTGGAGTCGAAGGAATTCATGATCGGCTTCTGGATTATGGACGCGCCCGACCTCGATGTGGCGCTCAAACTCGCCAGCGGTGCATCGCAGGCCTGCAACCGGAAGCTCGAGGTTCGACCGTTCCTGTGAACCTCGCGGACATCGGGCTGGCGATCACGCACGCACACCACGAAGAGTGGGCACGGATCACGGCCTCGCTGACCCGACGTTTTGGAGACCTCGACATCGCCGAAGAGGCAACGGCGGATGCGTTCGCAAGCGCAGTAGAACGGTGGCCAATCGACGGCGTCCCACCCAACCCCGGCGCGTGGCTCACCACCACCGCCACTCGCAAAGCCATCGACCGAATCCGGCGCGAAAACAAACGCGACGGCAAGCAACAGGGGGCTCAGATGATGTACCACAACGATCCGTCCGAGCCCCTCGACACGATCGACGACGATCGGTTGCGGATGATTTTCACATGCTGTCATCCCGCATTGTCGATGGAAACTCGCGTTGCACTCACGCTGCGTATGGTCGGCGGTTTGACGATGCCGGAAATCGCGCGTGCTTTTCTTGTGCAGGAATCCGCGATGGGGCAACGGATTACCCGTGCCAAAGCCAAAATAAAAGATGCGCACTTGCCCTATCGCGTTCCCTCTGCAGAAGATCTTCCGGCACGCGTGTCCGGTGTGCTTGCCGTTCTCTACCTCGTGTTTAACGAGGGATATTTGTCGACGGGACCTGACGCGGATCCGATCCGCCCCGGCCTCACTGCGGAGGCGATCCGGCTTACGCGCCTGATTCAGACGCTGATGCCAGATGAAGGTGAAGTGGTCGGGTTGTTAGCACTCATGCTACTCATCGAGGCCCGTCGCACGGCGCGCATCTCAGCGAGTGGCGAATTGATCTCGCTCGACGAACAGAATCGCGAGGACTGGGACGCGACTCTGATTGCCGAGGGGCATCGATTGGTGCGCGGTCGGCTGGCCGCCGGTGTTGCTCCGGGACGATATCAAATTCTCGCGGCGATCAATGCAGTCCACACATCCGCGCGCGACATATACGACACCGACTGGTCGCAGGTCATTGCTCTGTACGACCAGCTCGTCCGGCTCGACCAGTCGCCGATCATCGCACTCAATCGCGCCATCGCCGTTGCCGAACGCGACGGTCCCGAGGTGGGATTGGAATCCGTCAACCGTCTCGAAAATTCGTTGGATGGTTATCGCGCATTTCACGCGACGCGCGCCGATTTTCTGCGTCGACTTGGTCGCAATGCCGAATCGCGCGCGGCGTACGACAGAGCGATCGAACTCCGCGGTAACACCGCAGAAACCAGCTTCCTGATTCATCGCCGCGATCAACTTGGATAGTACGCGCGAATCCCGACATAAAACGCATTCACTAACTCTTGCAAGGAGCATACAGTGTCCAAAGTTATTGCACTCATGTCCGTTTCTCTCGACGGATTTGTCGCTGATCTCAACGATGACGTATCCAAAGTGTTCGCCTGGTACATGAATTCAGGTAATGTCGAATTCAACACGGGCGGGTCCGATCCCATGACGTTTAACGTGTCCGAACCAAGCGCGCAGAATCTTCGCGAGTTGTGGTCTGAGCTTGGTGCTGTGATGACCGGTAGGCGGACTTTCGAAAAGGCGGATGGTTGGGGCGGAAATCACGCGTGGGGTCCGGCATTCGTTGTCACTCACAATATTCCTGCTGGATGGCCGCGCCCAAATTCGACGGTGCACTTCGTAACCGACGGCATCGAAAGCGCAGTGAAGCAAGCCAAAGCCGCCGCTGGTGAAAAGTCAGTTGCAGTACACGGCGCTGACACCATCCAACAGTGTTTGAATGCGCGCCTGCTGGATGAAATTCACGTCGACGTCGCCGCGCTTTTGCTTGGCTCCGGTATTCGACTTTTCGATCACCTCGCCGATCTGCCAGCGGTACTCGGCAATCCGAAAGTGATTCAGGGTGTCGGCGTGACGCACATGCGTTTCCCGGTGCTGAAAGCGTAAGAGACGCACTGCACACCTCGTTCGACGAACTTCGTATCGGTTTGGTGTTCATGCGAAAATGGAAACGTGCGACTGTAGCGAGTTGCACGCGGCCGTCGTACAATTGACCGCCATGAACACACGCCGATACGGGGATGCCGAGGTACGCGAAATTTTCAGTCTGGCGTCGACGGGTGATGCTCCCGGATTGTCGCTCGCTGCCGATACCGGCGCTGTCGACGCCGGTGGGCTCACGCTGAATGAACTTCAACAAATCGGACAAGAGGCCGGCATCGAGCCAGCGCGGGTCGCTCAAGCAGCGGCGAGTTTGGATGCTCGCGCACGCTCGGCACCGGTCAAACGATCCTTTGGACTTCCGGTCGGACTGTCGCGCGTAGTCGAACTTCCGCGAGCCATCACAGATCGCGAGTGGGAGCGATTGATTTCTGAATTCAGAACGATATTCGGTGCTACGGGCGTCGCAACGAGTTCCGGTGGTTTGCGTGAATGGGCTTGTGGAGACACTCAGATCAGTGTCGAACCGACTGCGCACGGCGAACAGCTTCGACTCAACACCACCAACAGTCTCGCCATGGTTTTGAACGTACTCGGCGTCACGATGGGCGGCATGGCGCTGCTAATGTGGGGGGCGGTTACTCTCGCTGACAAACCCGTCCAACGGGCATTGGTGGCCCTTGGCATTTTCGGAATCCCATCGCTGGCGGCGTTCGGCACCAACGTTATTCGCTTGCCGCGTTGGAAGCGCGAGCGCGAACGGCAGATGGATGCGATTGCGGCGCATGCGGTGAAGTTGCTTTCAGAATCGTAGACCACGACGTCACAAAACCGCGAATCTTATCGCGTAACAAACATGGCAATGAAATTGATTTTTCGAATTGCACTGCTCGCGACATTCGGATGTTCGCAACAACCAGCGCACGCAACAGCAGCGGTGTTTGACGCAGACGCATGGCGCGTTGTCACGGCGCCAAAGGCGGACAGCGACAGCGCGCAGTGCATTAACCGCGCTCCAAATTCGTGGATGGTTGCCCTATCGCCGCACTCTGATTCAGTGCGGATTGTTCCTGCAGATAGTCCGCGTTACGCGCACGCGCTTCGGGTCGCGGGTGGGACACTCACTTCAGTCAGCCGAGGAGAATTCGGCGGTGAAATTGCGTTCAAGCCCGACAACAGTCCGTCAGTTCGGATTTCCGGGCTGAACTTACTGGAGTTTCTGCCGACCAGGAAAGAGATCTACGGTCTCGCCGCCTGGCCAACGTTGGGCGGCGACGAGGGTCAACTTGTGCGATTCGAACGCGAACCGAGCGGTGGATGGAAAATTGTATCACTACTGGAACTTGGACGTGAAGCGGTTGCATACACCGTGCTGCCGAACGACACCATACTTGTCGTCACGTACGACGGAGCCATGCTCGTACATCCGCCGACGTTTCATCGAGACCTTCATCGAAATACCTTGTGGTCCATGACGATTCCGACGTCCGTCGTGCGAGACAAGACCGGCGTCATATTCATCGGGATGCGCATGGGCGTTGCGCGGCTGACGCCGGATGGCAATCAATACCGAGAAGAGTGGTTGATGCCCACTCGATGCGGGCGCCAGTGCTGCGGCGCTTGACGATCATGGAACCTGGCAAAGGTCTGTTCACAGGCGGTGTGACACTTTCGCTCGCGTTAGCGGAGATGGGATTGATTAATGAGTACGAATTTGTTGTGCAACCCATCATCGCGGGCCATGGGCGCGCACGCGACACTGCGTTTTAAGTTTGATGCTCCACCTTTCACCGCCGCAGCAATGGAAATGTTCGCTTTCGCCGTCTCAGGTTTATTGCAGTTGATATTGCCAATCGTGGGCTACATTTTGGCGATGCGCGCTGGACGCTCGCGGGGACAAATCCTCGCCGCATCGGCGATGGGGGGCGCACTCGCTGGTTTCATGCTTGCCATTCCGTTGATCAGAGTCGGCGCCGGTTTCGCGGGATTACCGTATGTTTTCATGAGCACGTTGATCGGCGCTGGCATTGGATTGGCGGGGCTACTTGCGCGTGCTTTGGGCACGTGGCTCAATCGGCGGCCGTGATTCGCAGACAAGTCGTGTCACACAAACACAACAACTTTTATGGACACGCAAATAATCATCGGTGTTGTCAGTGCGGTGGCCGCGATTGGTGCGGCCGGCGTGTCGTGGATGGCCGCCAACCGATCCGATAAATCGACCGCCAGGCAACAGCGACTCGCGACACACGCTGCAGTTGCCGAGTGGTCGCGCGATCTCCGGGAATGGGCGTCGCAGTGCGTTGATGTGTTATCCGAAGCGTCGTACACGTGCCATCATCATGACGAATCCGGGGTGGACTGTCTCTCTCAACTTCGGGAGTGTCGTTACAGGATTTCCGCTCTGGTCGATCGTGGCCGGTTCTTTCTTCCCAATCAATCGGCAGAAGGAATTGGTGCGACAAACCCGACCGCATATCGCGGATACAGGCACGCTGCGCTGGATCCGCTTGTCGCCGCCGAACGCGTCATGAGCGGTGAAGTTGGCGCCGGAAAATATCAATCAAGAGAATTAGCCTTGATCGAGATGCGGAGAGTCTTTGTTTCGGCAATCCAGGAAATTCTCGGCCCCGAATCAAACAACAAAGAAATTGCGCGTATGATCAGAGAAGGAAACGAGCAAAGAGCGGCTGATCAAAGTCTGGGAGGTTTGTTGGCCGAGGGAGCGCCAATTCCCACTGGGGCGGAACGACTTCTGTTTGAAAGTTCGGACAAACACCGCAGACCTACTGGATAGTTTCCCGATTCGTGCATTCTTGTTGTGGATTTCGCAGGATCGCGTCGGCGCATTACTTCTCGCAGTATTCGCGTTCAATACAGCGCGCGCAGCGGCACCAGGTGTCACTCCTTGGGAGGCAGATGAACACCACGTTATGGGTTTTGCAGATCATCGCCGCGTTGCTTTACGGAGCGTCCGGCATCATGAAAGTTTTCATGTTCGAGAAAGCGAATGAAGGAGTTCGTTCGTTTGGTGCACTGCCAAAACCAGTCTGGACCGCGCTCGGCATGCTCGAGCTTTTTTGTGTGGTCGGGTTGATTGTTCCCGGTGCCATTCACTGGCAACCGAAACTGACTGTGGTTGCGGCTTCGCTTCTTGCGATCGAAAGCCTCGTGTTCATTGGCGTGCACATCAAATATCGCGAGGTCCCAACAATCATCATGAGCGCTGTTCTGGGCCTTTTGATGGCGTTTATCGCTTACGGCCGAATGGTGCTGGTGCCGTTCGTTTGAAGAGTTGCGCCTGAGTTGTCTTTCGCGGAGTTAAAGCGTCGCGTAACTACTGTCGAGGTGTAATGTGCATACGTTATGGCGTGGCACCGAGCTCCTCGGTCGCATCAATCCGGAGTTGCCACACGATAATGCGTCGGTCGTTTTCGGCATGCTTGATCCGTCACCTACGTTCATGCCTTGTCAGGCACTTTTGCAACAGACCATGTTGGACTGGCCTGGCGTTCCCGTATTTCAGGTGCCCAAT
>JBDTTO010000103.1:0-8319 GCA_039930585.1 Gemmatimonadaceae bacterium | reverse complement strand
CGAACGACTGAAGTTGGCTGGCACGGCCGCAACTCCAATTCGCGAAGCGTTTGGATCCACGAAGTTCGACTTCCTGTTATCAGCGGCCGAGCGTGCGGACGGGCTTCGTATTGCCGCGGAATACCGGACCGACCTGTTCGACGCGGCGACAATCGATCGCATGCTGCGCCACTTCAGCGTGTTGTTGCAGGGCGCGCTGAATAGTCCGGATACGCCAATTGCAAACCTGCCGATTCTTACGGAGCAGGAACGTCACCAAACGCTCGTCGAGTGGAACGACACCGACGCGACGTATCCGCACGACGCAACGATACACAGTCTCATCGAAGCACAGGTGCGTCGCCGGCCCGATGCAATAGCCATTGAATTCGGCGACGAAAAGCTGACATATCGCGAAATCGATCGCCGCGCGAATCACGTTGCGTGGCAGCTGGTCGATGCCGGGGTTGCTCCCGACGATCGCGTCGCGCTCTGCCTCGAACGCGCGCCGGATCTGATTGTTTGTATTCTGGGTGTACTGAAAGCCGGCGCTGCGTACCTGCCAATCGATCCAACTTATCCGGATGATCGCATCGAGTTCACGGTGCAGGATGCTGGCGCGAAGCTCATGTTGGTGGACACCGACAATCGCGCACGACTTGAAGCGCTGACAACGACGGCGCGCATTCTGAATGCGGCCGATGTTCAACTCGCGCAAGGTTCACTCAGCGCGACGCGCGGTGATTCGGCGCCACAGGTACACATCACGCCAGACAACATGGCGTATGTGATTTATACATCGGGCTCAACGGGTCGCCCAAAGGGCGTGATGGTTGAGCATCGCAACGTCACGCGTCTGCTCCACAACGATCGCAACCTCTTTGATTTCAACGAGAACGACGTGTGGACGATTTTTCATTCGTTCGCATTCGATTTCTCGGTCTGGGAGATGTATGGCGCGCTGATGTTTGGCGGACGCGCGGTAATCGTTCCGCGCGTGATTGCGCAAAGCCCGGCCGATTTCCTCAAGCTGTTGGAATCGTCGGGCACCACGGTGCTCAATCAGGTGCCGTCTGCGTTTTACGGCTTGATGGATCAGGCAGTTGCGCTCAAACCAAATCTGAAAGTTCGGTACGTGATATTCGGCGGCGAGGCGTTGAAACCGGCGCTGCTCCGTCCGTGGCGCACGACGTGGCCCACGTCACGCCTGATCAACATGTTCGGCATCACCGAAACCACGGTGCATGTCACGTACAAGGAAATCGGCGACGCCGAAATCGACGCCGGACTTTCCAACATCGGCCGGCCAATTCCGACGCTCACGGCGTACATCCTCGATCACGAGTTGCAGCCGGTTCCCGTTGGCGTATCAGGCGAAATTTGTGTTGGCGGACTGGGTGTCGCGCGCGGATATCTGAATCGCCCCGAATTGTCGGCCGAACGATTTGTGCGCGACCCATTCCGCACAAACGGTCGACTCTATCGCTCCGGCGATCTCGGCCGGCTGCTGCCGAACGGAGAAATTGAATATCTCGGCCGACTCGATCATCAGGTAAAACTTCGCGGTCACCGCATCGAACTCGGCGAAATCGAAGCGGCACTTGTACAACACGACGGCGTTGCAGAAGCCGTCGCGATTGTTCGTGAAGATTCGCCGGGTGATCAACGACTGGTTGCCTACATCGTTGCTTCGATTGTGCCTGCGCCAACCGTGGCAGAATTGCGCGATTGGATTCGCGGAACTCTTCCCGAAGTTATGGTGCCCGCGTCGATCGTATTTCTCGATCGCATTCCGCTGACATCAAACGGCAAGGCCGATCGTAAAGCGCTGCCAGTCCCGCAAGGCGCTGTTGCTTCACGTCCATATCAATCACCGCGCAGCACCATCGAGCACGAACTGGCGCAGATTTGGGAACGCCTGCTCGCGCCCGGCCGACGCATTAGTGCGTTCGATGACTTCTTCGACATCGGTGGTCATTCGCTGCTCGCGATTCGCATGCTGGCCGAAGTCGAACGCATGCGCGGCGTGCGTGTTCCGCTCGCGTGGCTGTTTGAATCGTCAACCGTCGAAAAGTTGGCGGCGCGATTGAACGAGCAGATGCTTTCCGTCGAAGAGCCGTCCGTTGTTGTATTGCAATCCAGCGGCACTGAGACTCCGATTGCATTTGTGCACGGCGATTGGACCGGCGGCGGTTGGTACGTGCGCCGGCTCGCACCAAAGGTCGCACCAGATTCACCGTTTTATGTTCTGCCTACACTTGGCGCCGACGGTGACTCGAAAACGTGGACCATCGAGTCGATGGCCGCGCGCCACGTGTCCGAATTGCGCAAGCTGCAACCGCACGGACCGTATCGCGTTGTTGGCTTTTGTGTAGGTGGCGTTGTCGCGTACGAAATGGCGTTGCAGCTACAGGACGCTGGCGAAGTTGTTGATCGACTGGTGCTCATCGACAGCAGTCCGACCAACGCAAAGTTTCGCAGCATGGCTTCGGTACTGCGCTTGATTCCAGCGGCCAATGACAACCAACGCCTCGCGCGTCAGGTTGCCGTATTGCGTCGCGTACGGTGGGTGGCCGGACGTGTGGAATTTTTCAATCGCTTGCCCAAAGGCACAAAAACGTCGTGGATTTTCGACAAGGTGACAGTCACACTGCCACGTATCGTCAGACGAAAGCTGGGCGTTGCGCCAGCACGTGTTAATGACGCACCGAAAGTGTCAGCTGACGCCATACCGACTGCTGTGCCGGTTGCCGTTCCAACGCCACCCGCTGGCGGCGATGACAATCGTGACGCGTTGCTGCATCTCACGCAGGCGCGTGCGTCCTCGGCCTACATCCCGCGTAATTTTCGCGGACAGATTGATTTCGTTTTTGCGGAAGGCGCACCCGGAGCGTTACCGCGCACGAGTCCAATTGATCGCTGGGAGCTGCTGGCGGATCGCGTGCGATTGCACGGGCTGCCGTCCGGTCATATCAGTCTGATTACAAACAATCTCGCGCTGCTAAGCGACGCATTAAAACACGCACTCACCGAGTAGTTTCGGCACTCGGCGATTCGTGAATTACAGCCTGTCGCGTTTGAATGAGCGCAACTGGCCGCGCGCCACGCTGGCCTCGATCAGGTCATCCATCCATTCATACGTGCCGGTGTTGTGGCGTTTGAGCTGATATCGAAATTCGCGTACCATCACCTGCTTCCATAACCAGAGCGGGCGCCCCAGCAGGTGCGTGGTTCCGTGCCGGTCGCCGTTCTGGCCAAGGTACAACCCATACGCGTAATACCATTCGCGCAGGTACTTGAGCGTCTGACGTGCCGGTGGGATGTAGTGCTTGACCCGCGCATCGGGAATCCACCAGCCGGTCGCGCCCGAAGCCAGCGCACGACGCACGACGTCGGTTTCCTCGCCACCCATGCGACTGCCCGGACGAATACCCAGCGCCGGATTGAACGGGAACTGGTGCATGCAATCGGCCCGAAGCGCCATGTTCGCGCCAAACGGAACGCGCAAATGCGACAAGGGAAGCAGCTCGTTTCCGTAGTCGATTGACGCGTATGCGTTGGCAATGCTGGACCAGGTTTTCTCCAACCACTCCGGAGGCGTGTTGGGAAACCATGGCTCAACAGGCCCGCCAAAGACGGATGCTTCAGGAAGCGCATCGAACGCCTTCACATAATTCTGGAGCCAGTCGGGAGCCACCAAGACGTCATCATCCGTCCAGATGATGTACTCGCCAGTTTTCATCAACGTGACGAGATTCCGCGCATTCGAAAGCCCCGGTACCGGCTGAAACAACCGGCGAATCGGCAACCGTGACGCGAACGACGCCAACACATCATCCGTGGCATCCGTGCAATTGTTATTGACTACAACAAGCTCCCACTCCAGTCCGGCTGGAATGGAAAGCTTGGTCATCTCTTCCAGCGTTTGTCGCAACAGCTCCTGACGATTCCACGTGCACACCGCGACAGTCACGCGCGAGACGCTCATGAAACTCGTTGTGCCGGATTGTTTGCGATAACGATCAAATGCGCCTCAACGGTCTCTCTGGTGCTGGTCTGGCATGTTGGAAAAATGGAGTCCAGACACTCGGGAAACGCCTGAAGCCGTGTTAATGCCGAGTTAATCTAAGAAGGACGATGGAGCCCAAACAAAGTCATCCGTGGCGCGTACTTCGCACCACAAAGCAGTGATCGCGGAACGCGGCACGCGCTATTGAGAGGGGCCCGACGGCGAGAAATCGCCACAGCGTCACTGGGTAGCGCAACGCTGTCATATATGACGAACGAGCGCTGAAGAAATTTCTTCAACGCTCGTGGTCAAGCTAGCGTCGTGCCAAGCCCGCACGATTGCTTCGGCCGTTCAATTAACCCCGAATTTTACTCGTGGATTGCGAAGGGCTAATTGCCGGGTGGAATTGTCGGAGGCGGGCCACCGCGACCACGTCCACCGCGCCCACCCGCGCCATCACCAGCACGTCCGCCCGCGCCACCCATCCCCATCATCATACCGGCCATCGGACGACGCGCTTCCATCTGGTCAAACTGCGCTTGCTGATCCGCATTCAGCACCGAACGCGCTCTGTTGTGCGCCTCAAGCCGAGCCACCATGGCGCTCGTGCTCGCTTCGTTGATTTTGTTCATCGCAGCTCGAGCTGCCGGAATGTTCGCCTCGCCTTGAGAAGCGGTCGCCAGCTCCTGACGAAGCTTGAGCATGTCCGCCTGCGCCGGCTCCGATGCAACAAACGAAGCCTTCAACGTCTCGAGACGATTCACCTGATCGTCCGTGAGACCCAGTTTTTCGCGCTGATTCAGAATCATCGCCGCCGGTGAACCGCCGCCATCAGCACGACGCGCCGCCAGAGCAGCTACAAGTCGGCCTGTATCGCTTCCCTGTCGAGCAGCCATGCGCGCAGCACGCACGCTATCAACATTCTGCCGGGCACCCGCTCGGCGCGCCTGCTGCGCCGGCAACGTGGTGGCCATGCCGGCGCCAAGAACTAATGCCAGTAACTGATGTCTTGAAAATCGCATCGGATCAACTCTCCATGTGATGACGCGCAGTAAGTGAGCGCGTGCATCTGGTTGGACGAGAAGCGACCGAATGTGTTAATGCAATTGTCAGGCGACTCGTGGCGCCGGACCGCGAATCAAACGTCGGTTTGCCTGAAGTCAATTACGGCGCTACGTCGTGAAACTGTACGTCTTTCTCGTTGTCGATGGCCCATTTCAGCGCCCACGCATCCTGGAACAAAATGACGGAATTGTTCTTCGCGTCGTACAGGCGCATGCGTCCGCGACCAGTTACTGCTTTTTCGACTGCAGCCGGCGGACCAGTTATCCATCGCGGATATCGTGCGCTGATCGGTTCGAATCGGCACGGCGCGCGATACTCCGTTTCCAGACGAAATGCCATCACGTCGAATTGCAGCTGTCCAACCGCACCAACAATCGGAATTGGTCCGGCGATGCTTTCCGCGTAAAACACCTGCGCGGCACCTTCTTCGGTGAGTTGGCGTAGCCCCGTGTCGAACTGCTTGCGACGCAACGCATCCAGCGGTACTGCGCGCGCAAAATGTTCGGGTGGAAAGCGCGGAATACCACTGAATTCAAGATCAGAATTTTCCGCGAGCGTATCACCAATACGCAGCGTGCCGCGATCCATGATTCCTACAACATCACCAGGCCACGCTTCGTCAATGGCGACGCGTTCACGTGCGAGAAATTGCTGTGGTGCTGACAAACGCATCGGTTTGCCCGTGCGTACGTGATTCACTTCGAGGCCCGCGCGATACCGACCGGAACAAATGCGAACAAACGCCACGCGATCGCGATGTTTCGCATCCATGTTCGCCTGAATCTTGAACACAAATCCAGTGAACTGATCGTTCGTGGGTTCCACAACGCCCTTCGTTGAAACTCGCGGCCCCGGTGCTGGTGCGCGTGTTACGAATTCCTGCAGGAATGGTTCAACACCAAAGTTGCTGAGTGCACTGCCAAAGAATACCGGCGTCATTTCACCCGCGAGAAACGCCTCGTTGTCCCACGCATGACCGGCGCCTTCAAGCAAACTGACTTCGGCTGCCAGTCGATCATACGTCTCTTCGCCCAACAGTTCGATGATGTCTGGATCGTTGATGTCCGCGGTTTCGGTTGCGACACGCGAAGCACCGCGGTCGGTGCCGCGTTCAAACAGGTTCACCTGCCCGTTCCACCGATCATACACGCCCACAAACGTGTCATTGCGATAAATCGGCCACGTTGCTGCGTAACAGATGATGCCGAGGTCGGCTTCAACGTCCTGGATGAGTTGCAGCGGATCTGCGCCAGCGCGATCACACTTGTTTACAAGCGTGAAAATTGGCATGCGACGTCGTTTGCACACATCAAACAATTGACGCGTGCGCTCTTCCACACCTTTGCGGTTGTCCAGCAACATCACGGCGCTGTCGGCGGCGACCAGCGTGCGATACGTATCTTCGGAAAAGTCTTCGTGACCCGGTGTGTCCAGCAGATTGAGCTGGCATCCCTCGTATTCAAACTGCAGCACGCTGGACGTAACCGAGATACCGCGCTCCTGCTCGAGCTGCATCCAATCGGACGTTGCATGACGCGTAGCGCGACGGGCCTTCACCGACCCGGCCTGGTGAATCGCGCCGCCGTACAGCAGCAGTTTTTCAGTGAGCGTAGTTTTGCCAGCGTCGGGGTGCGAAATAATCGCAAACGTGCGGCGCCGCGCCACTTCACGCGTCAACTCGGCATCACTGCCGGCGGCGTGGGTGTCTGGAACCGAATCGACGGTTGTGATGATCTTGCTCTCAATTTCCTCGGACACCTGCGCTACCTCGGCGAATGCTGGCTACAATGGACAAACGGGCGCCCGGAGAGACCGCCCGGGTGCCCGTGGTTCTTCTGGTGACTGAGAAGTATAGCCGAATTCAGGATCGGATGCGCTCACGCAACGGCCGTTTGCGCGAGGAGTTGCCGCATGGTGCATCGGATGCGCTCAGGCAACGGCCGTTTGCGCGAGAAGCTGTCGCATGGTGCTGGGGTCGTTGGGCGCGGCAATGCGATAAATCGGTTGGCCCGCACGCCACTCGCGGTTGAAGCGCTGGCCCACCAGCACCAGAGTGCGCGGGCCGGCGCAGGCATCAAACACCGTCTGGAACGAAGGATCCCGTTTTGACCCACGATCAAACGGAGCGACCCAGAACTTTGTGTCCATGGACAGCTCGCGTCGAATTGCATCCTCACACTCGCCGAATTCAGCTGCCATGAGCGGCAATCCGTTTTTCTCGAGAATGGGGAGATGCGCCGCACCGTGATTGCAGATCGTCCAGTTTTTATCGCGTAGCTGACGAATGCCGTCCCACGTGTCAAACACACGAAATGCATCCTGTCGATCAGCCTCGTTCGTGAAGCGTTGATAGATCGCGTCAATTTCCGCGACAATTTCCGGCGCGAACAAATCCATCGACGCATGTCGGACGAGATCGCCCGACTTGTAACCAAAGCGACGCAAACGACTGCGCACGAAACGCATGCCGTCGCGATAACTGAGATACGACAACTTCGCCCGCCACAACATTTCGGTGCGGCTGAGAAATCGGCTGTTCACCGAGATTGCCGCAGATACGCCAAACCGTTCAAGCACTGGCGCCGCGTATCGACGTACACCGGCGTACGCATCGTCAAACCAGAAGCTGACGTACGCACGGTCAAGCTGCCCGGTGGACCAGCGCGTGTACCCCTCATCCACACTTACCAGTTTTGCCTGCGCGTTTGCCTGTTCAACGCATTGCGTGAACACATCGGGTGGCATAGTGAGTGCCAGGCCGGACAGATACGGGCTTGCTTCCCACGAAACGTCGTGCACACCCAGGATGTACCAACCGGGCGCTATTACCACGATTGTCTCTCCGTGAGCGCAGCGCGCATCCAACCGTTGTCAAAGTCACGCTGCACCGACGAACGAACGTGCGTGTTGCAATCCTTGGCCAGATACGTGACGCCAGATAGCGGTTGCGCAAATGTTTGAATGCGACCCGTGTTTCGTATTTCGTGTACGCACTCAATCATCATTTCTGTCCCAAGCGCAACGACACGCTCGGCCACTGAAATGGACGTGTCGAACGCTGTCAGGCACGGATTGGACCGACGCAAAATTGGTCCAGCATCGGCACCCGTGGTTGTGATGTGCACAGTGGCTCCCACGCGTCGCAGATCGCGATGATACAGCGCCTGATATGTCGTTTGGTTGCCTTTGTAATCGGGCGAATATCCAGCGTGTTGATTGATGGCCACGCCGCGCACCGCATGAAGCACCGCCTCATTGTACAAACC
>JBDTTO010000102.1:0-8353 GCA_039930585.1 Gemmatimonadaceae bacterium | reverse complement strand
GTGGGCGTTGAAGTCGTTCAGGTGACGTGGATGCAATCCGGCCGCTACCCGGGAGTGTCCAGTTCATCTCGAGTGATTTCAACGAGTCTGAGCCCCGGATGGGGACACAGACGCTGTACTTGCAGTAAGTCGCTTTGGGTGTTGTGCTCATCGCGTCAGTAACCCTACGACCTCGAAAGAGGGAGGACGAATGCATTTCTTTTCTCGGAAAAAGATGTTGCTCACCGTCAGCTTGGCCGCCCTTGGCGGTTTAGCTGCTTGCGGTGACGACGTCGTCGTGCCCGTGCAGCAGGATCCGGTTGTCATTTTGATGACGCCGCAGAATGCTGCTTTGAACATTGGAGATGTCCAGACTTTCGCCGTGCAGATCACGGGCGGAAGCACGACGACTCCGGCCACCCTGGCGTCTTGCACGTCGAGCAATTCGGCTGTCGCTACGGCAACGAAGAGCGCGACGCTTAGCGCTTGTACGGTGACTGCAGTTTCTTCAGGCAGCGTTACGATCACTGCCGCGACGAGCTCAAGCCCGGCCGCTGTTACGTCATCATCAGTTACGGTCTCCGCTAAGACGAATGCGGCGTCCAACCTGACGTTGTCGCCAGCCACGTCGAACTTGGCGCCGCAGCAGACAGTTACGATCACGCCAAACGTCACGAAGGCTGACCCGGCAGTTACGGTCACCTACGCGTACACGAGCTCGAATACGTCCGTCGCAACCGTTCCAGCAACGGGCGGCACGAACGGTTCAGTTGTTGTGACGGCGCTGGCTCAGGGAACGACGACGATCGTTGCCACGGCTACGGCCAGCGGCACTGGTTTCTCGACGTCAACTCTGACGCAGTCGGCCACGGTCACGGTGGGCGCGGCTCCGGCCGGTCTCACGGGACTCTCGGTAACGCCGGGCAGCCTCTCGATGGCGGTTGGTCGCACGGGCGGTTTGACGTCAGCGATCACGCGTCCAACTGGCGCGCCGAACTACACGATCACCTATACGAGCAGCAATCCAGCCGTCGCCACGGTGACGAAGGGCGCTGATTCGACCACGGCGATCGTTACGGCAATCGCAACAGGCAACGCCAACATCACGGTCAAGGCATCGACCGCTGGTAATGCGACCTACGCCGCAGCTGACCTGATCCAGGTCGTGCCGGTTACGGTCCTGTCGCTGGCCAACGTCAGCATTCAGGCGATCAACCAGGGCCCGACTGTTACGAGCCTGATTGACTCGGCTTACGGCCCAGTTGCCACCAACCCGGGCCCGGGTAACTTCCCGATCGGCGCCACTTCTGGAACTGGCGTCATCGCCGGTATCCGCAAGTTGCCGAACGCGCAGCTCAACCTGCCGATTGACGTCACCAACACGAAGGACCAGATCCAGGTCATCCTCAACCTGCAGCCAAACGGCCAGCGCGTTGACTCCGTCGTTGTGTATGTCGATTCAGGTTTCTCAGGCACGACCACGGTCAAGCGCGCTGCGGCCCGTCAGGTCTTCACGAATGGCGATGCTGGCACGGGCGCAACGGTCCCGGTCGAACTGTTCCTCCTGACCGATGACTTCACCACGAACGACGTAACCGGAAACGGCGACGTGCACTTCGTGAACGGTCTCAAGCGCATCAGCGCTTCAGTCTGGACGACGTTGGCCACTGGCCAGTTCTGCGGTACGGTTGCCGCGACGAACAACACGACGCCATGCGAGCTGCAGAATGCAGCGAACATTCGTCAGAACGTCAACTTCAACAACATCGACGGCTTCGCGCTGAAGATGACTCGCCCAGCCAACTCGGCCACGGACGCGGCAAGCCGCACGTGGTGGGGTGGTCCGACCGTCTCTGATATCGGACAGCCTTCTGGTTTGGGTTCGTTCCAGGCATACCCGGTCATCTTCACGCCGGGTCGCAGCATCCAGCACGTTTCGGCCACGTTTGGTCGCTGCCTCGGATTCCAGAGCCCGTCAGGTCTGCCGAACGTTGTGACTGACTCAGCCGGTCCGTGGATCTTCACGTACGGCAGCGGCGCCCCGGCGACGCCACCGACTTCAAGCAAGCACATCGCCTGCGCAGTCGTCGGCGCTTACGATGCGGCCGATCAGTTCCGCTTCGAAGATTATCCAATGGTTGTTGCTTCACTGGATAACTCGAACAACCCTGGCCCGCGCACGATCTACGCATACAACCCGAGCACTGGTACCGATGCATTCGGTGGCCCGCGTCCGTCGTTGTTCCGTTCCTCGCCGCAGCTGGTTAACCCGGATCCAATCCGTGTTGACTACCAGGCGCCAAACCTCACGTTGGCTGTCACACAGTCCAACGGCGAGCGTTGGGTGAATGATGCTTACCTGTTCAACACGAACTACACGGCCACCGATTTCATCGATGCCACGCTGCCTGTAACGGGTGTTGGTGTTGGTCTCTTCGCGACGCCAAGCAGCACGTCAGATCTTCGTAACACGATCTTCCGCGTCGCCTCGGCCAACCCGGCTTGCGGCCCGCAGACGTTCCAGGATGTCAACAGTGGCATCGGAACGCGTCGTACTGCGTCAATCGCTCAGGTCTTCTCGATTGCTCCGAACACGAATCGCGAAAGCCCATGCGACTTTACGAACAACGCGTTTGTTGCTCAGGCGACTGAAACCGATCGCCTCGGTAACCGTGGTACGATCGGTAACACGCAGTTCTCCACCACCACGGGTGGCGTCACGACGATCACTACCGCAACGCCGCTGTTCGGTATCGACAACACGGCACCTGACCTCATCGTTCCGTTTGACGGTGCTGGCCCAATTGCCGACATGCCGAATATCTACCGCGCGACGGGTGACTCGATCTTCCAGCCAGTGAACGGTGCAGTTGCCGCCACGCCGGTTGCTCAGTCGTTGCCAGCCGGAACGCCAGCGAACGCCACTGACTTCTTGTTCGGCGCTCGTTACACGGATACTCGTGCAGGCTTCAACATCACGAACCATGGTACGCGTACCGTGAAGCGCTTTGCGCCAAACGCAACGCCGCTGCTCACGAACCGTGCAGTTGTCACGACGGTCGCGACCCGCACCATGAACTTCGTTGGCGCCCAGGGTAACCCGGTCGAAAATGAAGATCCGATCTTTCGTCGTGACTCATTGACGATTTACGGTGCTGGCCCAATCAGCGGCACGACCGGTTCAACGCTTGCGTTTACCGCGAACCCGCTGCCAGGCTACTACCAGTACAACCTCACGGTCACTGACCGCGCCGGCAACAGCAGCACGTTGCAGGAACGCGCTGTCATCGACCAGACGTCCCCGATTGTCACCGGTACCACGATCCCGCCTGTCTTCGGCGCGACTGGAACTGGCGTCGCGGTGGCGCAGACGTTCTTCCCGACTGGTACGGATGACGTCGAAGCGGTTGACTGGGATTTGATGCTCCGTTACAACGCCCTCTCGATGGTGGGCGATAGCTCAAGCGGTTCAACGATCATCACCGATGGCGCGCGTATGCGCTTCCGTCGCGATCGCTTCGCGAACCTGCACAATGCCTGGGCGGTATTCGGCGACACGTTGCTCGCAACGCCGTTTGGTCCGGCCGCATTCTTGTCAGGAACCGGCATGACCTTGCCGATCCCGTCAATCCGCGGCATCGAACCAGTCGATTCGACGGATGCTCCAGTTGCGTACGGCCAAGTTGGCGTTGTGAATCCGTTCACGGGCTTCAAGCCGAACAAGGTTGGCGTCTATGGATTTGACGTCCGCGCAACACACGTAAGCCAGGGTGCTCCTTATGGCTGGCCGGCGCCGTACGCGTCAAGCTTGCCGTTTGTCAGCCTTGGTATGACGAACTTGTTCCCGACGCTTGCTCCGTCAGGTGGCGAAGCCGGTTACACGGAAAACCTGTTCGTTGGCAATATCTCAAACGGCGCTATGTGGGATACGAAGGATCTGAACCCGGCCACAACCGGTACGGATCGTCTCGTTGCCTGGTCAGGCTTTGGCGGCACGGGCTCGAACATCGAGTTCCGCGCAATCACGAGCACGATCGTCACGCAGCCGCCGTTCCCGATGGTGCACCTGTTCAAGTGGGAAGTTGACGCGCAGCACACAGGCACAGGCCTGGGTGTGAACGAAACGACCCTCAACGATTCTGCCTCAGGCAACTGGGTCTACGTCGGTACCTTGAACGCGTCTGCTCCGTCAAACCCGGTGATCAACGATCAGGGCTCGACGCGCTTCTGGCGCTATGGCTTCTCATCGTCGGCATTCCCGTCAGTCACGAACGGCATGATTGTCCAGCCGGGCGTTACCACGGGTTGCTACCGCGCAGTTGGTGTTGACGCCAGCGGCGACGGTATCACCACGAAGAGCTTTGGTTTGAATTGCCCGGTTGCGGGTGGATTCGCGAACCAGACGCAAGTTGTCGCAAGCGCCACGAACATGACGCTTACGCTCCGTGCCTATGGCAACGGTACTGGCACAGTGGCAATCGCCGCTGCTCCGGCACTGACGTTGACCAAGTCCTCGGCCAACGGTGTGGAACGTGTCTCGCAGAACCGTCCGAACATCGGTGCAACGATCGTCATCACGCCGAACGCCGGCACGACTGTTGATCGCGCTCCGACTGGTTGCACGCTGGTTGGTGCTCCAGTGTTCCCGACATCTGCGGCATTCAGCTGCACGTATACGGTGTTCACGCCAGGCACCGTCACGGTGATCTTCGAAGCGCCAGGCGCTGGCGGACCGTGATCCTGATGTAAAGCTGTAAGCTGTAAACAGCGGCCCCACCTTCGGGTGGGGCCGTTTGTCTTTCCCGTGACAAAAAGTCGCTATTATTCGGAACGGCTTTGATTGGGCAACCAGATGGCCGTTCAAGAGTGTCCAGTGTAGGTCTGTCACAAATGCTGACAGCTCGTACCATGGCACTGCACCCCATTCCAATTCCTATGCACACTTTGTTGTCATACCGCCGTCGAGCATCACTTACCCGCTGGGTCGGCGCCGCCGCAGTTGGTGCCACCATTTTCCTCGCGGCCTGCGGCCCATCGGACGTGGGCAGCGAGAAGCTCAAAAAGATTCCCGCTGCGGCGCGCCGGGAGGCGGTGTTGGCGGCTATGGGCACGGGCCCTTTGAGTCCCGTTACGCCGTCCGATCAACCGCGAATCGTCAACGGTTTCCGTCGCCAGATGTACTTCACGAACGGAAAGACCTATGAGATCTTCTGGTACCGTTCGGAGCCGGGAACCGTCGCGGATCCAATCGTGAAGGACCGCGAAACGCCCGTGGTGATGGAAGGCGACACGCTGGCCGGCTGGGGATGGAAGTTCTTCACCCCGTATGCTGCGACCACGCACCTTCCTGATCCAACGCAGGACAAGGCCCGCCTGGACTCCATCGTAAAATCACAGCGACGGCCCGCACCGTAATCACATGCGGAGTGCCAAAACACCGGCAAACTCATCGTTGTACCCAGCACCAAAGGCGATAACAGCGTCTCCGCGGAACCCAGCACCATCGATTGGCTGAGTAACGTCAATCAGGCGATAACAGCATCTCCAATTTCGGCGCGTATGGCACTCAGCATTTCATGAGTCGCTGTCCGCGCCGAAAGTGCAAATACGGTCGTGAAAGCATCAACAACGGTGGCGTGCAGCTCGTCGGGCGTGGGAGATGCAACTCCAGCGGACAAACACTCCTGCTGAACGCTGGTCATTGTTACGCCTGCAATACCACACGGCACGATCCAATTGAAGGTGCGCAAATCGTTGTGTGCATTGAGTGCAAATCCATGCGACGTGACCCAGTCGCGCGCGTGCACGCCTATGGACGCGAGTTTACGCTCACCTATCCACACGCCGGTTTGGCCGACATGTCGACCGGTTTGCAACTGGAAGCGACCCAGTGCCTGAATCAGCGCTTCTTCAACCTGTCGCAAATACCAGTGCAGGTCTTGCTGGTGCCGCTTGAGATCAATGATGGGATAACCCACAAGCTGGCCCGGCTCGTGCACGGTGACATCACCGCCACGTTCCACGTCACGCAGCATGATGTCATGCTTTGCGAGCGTCGCAGCATCTGCCAGCAGATTGCCGGCCTTGGTTGAACGACCTGTTGTTACGACGGGCGGATGCTCGCACAGAATAAGCACGTCCTGCGCGATTTCTCCCCGTATGCGGAGGCGCGCCGTGGCACGCTGAAAAACATGGGCCTGATCGTAATCGATCAGGCCCAATGACACGACCAACAGTTCGCGAGTGTCCGTCACTGCCCGCTCAGGCAACAACACAATCGAGTGCGCGCGCATCTGCACGAACGTTGTCGCACGTACACATGCGACTACGGATGCGACTACGGATGCGACTACGGATGCGACTACGGATGCAACTCCGCACGCAACTACGCACGCAACTACGCATGCAGCATCTTGCCCATGCTGTCCAGCACCGCTTCGGCAATTGCTTCGCTGAGCGTTGGGTGCGCGTGAATCGCGAGATCGATTTCCTCGACCGTGAATTCGTTTTCGCGAGCGACCACGAGTTCATGAATCATCTCGGTCGCGTGCGCGCCGATGATATGCGCGCCGAGAATCTCACCATATTTGGCGTCGCGAATAATCTTGACGAAACCCTCGGTCTCGCCCGACGTGCGCGCCCGACCATTGGCCGAGAACGGAAACTTGCCAACTTTGTAATCGAGCTTCTTGTCCTTGCACTGCTGCTCGGTCAGGCCAACCGACGCCACTTCCGGATGACAATACGTGCAGCTTGGCACGTTACCGTAATTCACGGCGTGTGTCTTTTCCCCGCCCAGGATGTCCGCCAGCACGTGTCCTTCGCGTTGGCCTTTGTGTGCGAGCATCTGATTGCCGGCTACGTCACCAATCGCGTAATAACCCGGCACATTGGTTTCGAATTTGTCGTTGATCTTCACAAAGCCACGATCCGACTTCGTGATGCCGACCGCCTCGAGTCCGATGTTTTCAACGTTCGCGGCGCGACCGGTCGCGACCAGCACTCTGTCGGCCTGAATAGTCTGTGTGCTGCCGCCCGATTCAACGGTAAGCGTCGCGCCAGTCTTGGTTACTTTGGCGCTCGTCAGCTTTGCGCCAACATGCACGTCCATCTTGCGCTTCTTGAAGCTCTTCAGAAGCTCGGCCGAGACGTCCGCGTCTTCGATCGGCAGAATGGCTGGTGCCATTTCGATCAGCGTGACTTTCGTACCGAACGCTGCGAACACATCGGCGAATTCGCAGCCGACGGCACCGGCACCAACAACGGCCATCGTTGCGGGCGCCTTCTCCAGCACCAGCACGTCATCGCTTGAAAGCACGACATTCTTATCGAGCTCGAGTCCTGCCTGTGGCAAGCCGCGCACGCGCGAGCCCGTAGAAATCACGACGGCCTTTTTCGCTTCGTGCGTTTCTTTCTTTCCGTCGGCGCCAGTGACCGTGATTTTCTTGCCCTTCTCCATAACGCCCGTGCCGCGAATCCAGGTGATCTTGTTTTTCTTGAAGAGGAATTCGACACCCTTGGAGTTCTGTGTGCTGACGGCGCGCGAGCGCTTCATCGCCACGCCGAAATCAAGTGTCGTTTCGCCGCCGAACGTGATGCCGTGTTCGCCAGCTTTGGCGACATGGAGCACCGTGTGCGCGCTTTCGAGCAGCGCTTTGGCGGGAATGCAGCCCCAGATCACGCAGGTGCCGCCGAGGGCTTCACGTTCAATAACGGCAACGGAGAGGCCGAGCTGGGCGCAGCGAAGCGCGCACACGTAGCCGGCGGGACCACCACCAAGGATCAGAACGTCGTACGAGGCCATGATGAGACGGATAAAGGTTAAGTGTGAAAAATAGGGGGGGGGACAGCGCGGGACCATCCGAGCCATTCGGCTATTCCGCTGGTCGGCTATTCAGCAGTTCGGCTGGTGGGAGCTGTATGGCTTTTCAGCTGTTCGGTTGGAAGGTGCTGTTCGGCTGTATTACTTGGCTGGCGGTGACATTCGGCTGTTCGGCAATTTCGCGGTGACATTCAGCTGTTCTGCAATTTCGCTGCGCGGTGCTATTCAGCTGTTCGGCGATTTCGCTGCGCGGTGCGATTCGGCAGTTCCGCGATTCTGCTGGGCGGTGCTATTCGGCTGTTCGGCAATTTCGCTGCGCGGTGCTATGCAGCTGTTCTGCGATTCTGCTGGGCGGTGCTATTCGGCTGTTCTGCATTCTGCTGGGCAGTGCTATTCAGCTCAACAGCAATTGTTGCACAAAAGCGGAATAGCAGCTTGGCTCAAGAGCTGAATAAACGAAGCTTGAAGAGCCTAAGAGCCGGAAGGCTAACAGCAGCTCAAGAGCTGAAAGGCGGGGCTGAATAGTTTGAGCTGAATAGCGTAAGGGACAAT
>JBDTTO010000101.1:0-8356 GCA_039930585.1 Gemmatimonadaceae bacterium | reverse complement strand
GTTTGCAATGCACGGTGCCACCATTCTCGCAACCAGCCGTCTTGGTGCTGAACGCGAAATTGAACAGATCACCGATCGCGGAACTGGTGCGGAACGCGCGCAGCTGTTCTGGCGCTGGACAATGGGCTGGAACGCGACCATGGAATCAGTGCACCGTTGGTGCTGGTGGTTTGCATTCCTCACCACATTCACTGGTGCAATCGGCATTCTTCTGACAGGGACCGTCGTTGACAACTGGTACCTGTGGGCCGTGAAACATCACGTCGCACCATCGTATCCAGCGACCATCGAAGTGTCGCCCGAAAAGATGAACGATTTGCGTGGTCAGTATCAGGGCGCGCCGCCGCAATCGTTCCCGGTGCCAGTCGCTCCAGCACCGCGCGTCATTGCACCGCCCGCTGACTCAATGGCCGCCACAAAAATCGTGATGCCACCAGGAACGACTCCACCAGCCGACAGCGCGAGGAAACGTCCATGAAGCGCGTACTCGTAACGGTTGCATTGTTCGCACTGGCTGCCTGCGAGCCTGGCAAGAAGGAGTCGGTGCAGGTTGGCTATAGGGGCCTCGCTCAGGAAATCAACTTCGACAAGTCAAAGCTCAAAAGCATTGCGGCCGCCAATGTCGCGCCGAAACCGCTGAACCCGGCCGCGATAGACACGTCGCCACGCAATTGGCAGAACGTGCAGGTGTTAACGGATATCAGCAACGCCGAGATGTTTCGAACCATGAATGCGATGACGGCGTGGGTCGCACCGAAACAGGGGTGCGCCTACTGCCATAATCCGGCGAACTATGGTTCGGACGAGAAATACACGAAAATCGTCTCACGTCGCATGCTTGAGATGACGCGTACCATCAACAGCGAATACAAGGCACACGTTCAAGGCACGGGCGCAACGTGTTATTCGTGTCATCGCGGCAACAACGTACCGCAGTACGGGCTCTGGCACTTCACCGACGAAAATCAGTGGCAACGTGCCTACCTCGACCGACAGGACGTACGCGTGCAATCCACGACCGTCAAACACACGGTCGCGAATGCAAGTTCTGTCAAACAAGCAGAGAATACGTACGCCTTGATGATGAACGTTTCCAGCGGGTTGGGCACCAACTGCACGTTTTGTCACAACAGTCGCTCGTTTGCGACGTGGCAAAATGCACCGCCGGCACGCATCACATCGCTGTATGGATTCCGTATGGTGCGTGACCTCAACTCGAACTATCTCGCGCCACTCAATCACACGTTCCCGGCTAACCGTCTGGGCGTGCACGCGGATAGCCCGAAGCTGAGTTGCGTGACCTGCCATCAGGGCGTGTACAAGCCGTTGCTTGGCGCGCAAATGGTAAAGGACTACCCCGCGCTGTGGGGCGCCGCGCAGTGGGTTCGTGGCGGTCCGAACGACACCGTGGCAGTTGGGTATAAAGATTTGCGATCGCGCGATTCTGTCACAACCGATGCGTCAAAACGACTTGCGCCCGAACTCGCGCAACCGCTTCCAGCACCGGTACGGGGCAAGGGTGCGTCCGAACGGTAGTTGAAGAAATCACTGCTACAAAAGACATAGCACGACAGCATCGAGAGGTTGTAAACCCATGGGTCAGTCGGTGTTCTTCTTCGGCAACGGTAAAGCCGACGGCACGCGGGACATGCGCATTGAGCTGGGAGGGAAAGGCGCGAATTTGGCCGAGATGACCAATATCGGCGTGCCGGTCCCTCCCGGTTTTACTATTGCGACAAAGTGTTGCCTCGAATATTTGCGTGAACGCGCGATACCGGATGCGTTGCGCAGCGAAGTCACGAAGTCATTGGCGCAATTGGAAACCGTGTCGGGCAAGGCATTTGGTGATGCCAACAATCCGCTGCTTGTGTCCGTGCGATCGGGCGCGTCCGTCTCGATGCCCGGTATGATGGAAACAATCCTGAATCTGGGATTGAACGACACCACGGTGCAGGGACTGGCGCAGGCAAGCGGCAGTGCACGCTTTGCGTACGATTCGTATCGTCGATTTCTGCAGATGTACAGTGATGTGGTACTCAACATTCCCATTGCGAAATTCGAACAGCTGCTGAGCACCAAGCGCATCATGACGGGCGCGGCAACCGATGCAGATCTGAGCGCCGAATCATTGCAGGCACTGGTCAGGGAATATCAGCAACTCGTTCGATTTACCACAGGCGCGGAATTCCCGAGTGACCCCCGCGAACAGTTGTGGGGCGCAATTCAGGCCGTCTGGCGCTCGTGGACGCTCAAAAAGGCCGTTGATTATCGCAAGGTGCACAACATTCCGGAAACGTTGGGCACCGGCGTTAACGTCGTGTCGATGGTGTTCGGAAACATGGGTGACGATTCGGGCACTGGTGTTGCGTTCACCCGAAACCCCAGCAACGGCGAGCGCCGATTCTACGGTGAGTTTCTGGTCAACGCGCAGGGCGAGGATGTCGTCGCGGGCATTCGGACGCCGCTGCATATCGACGAAATGGCGGTCAAACTTCCAGGTGCATATACGCAGCTGTTGGAAACACAGAGTAAACTCGAAAAACACTTCAGCGACATGCAGGACATCGAGTTTACGGTTGAGCGTGGTGCACTGTATCTGCTGCAAACGCGCACGGGAAAGCGCACTACGGCCGCGGCGTTGCGCATCGCGATGGATATGGTGGACGAAGGCATGATCTCGCGCCGGGATGCGGTTCTGCGCGTACAACCAGGGCAGTTGGATCAACTGTTGCACCGTGTGATTGATCCCGGCGTGAACGCGCAACCCATCGCGACGGGATTGCCAGCGAGTCCGGGCGCCGCCAGTGGTATCGCCGTGTTTGATCCGGATGCGGCGGAGGCACGGGCGGCTGCGGGCGAACACGTGATTCTTGTGCGTGATGAAACGACACCAGAGGACTTTCATGGGCTTGTTGCGGCGCGCGCCGTGCTCACGGCCCGCGGCGGCATGACAAGTCACGCCGCGGTGGTCGCGCGCGGAATGGGCAAATGCGCCATCGTCGGATGCGCCGAAATTCACATCGACGAACATCAACGTCGCTTCACTGTTGGTGAACACGAAGTGAAAGAAGGTGAATGGATTACGCTGGATGGCGCGACGGGTCGCATTTTTCTGGGTGAACTTCCAACCGTACCGTCTGAAGTCATGCGCGTGACGGCCGGTGCGCTCAAGATCAGCGAAGCGCCGGTGTATCAGGCCTTCGCGCAACTCATGGGATGGGCCGACGAAGAGCGTCGCCTGATTGTGCGCGCCAACGCCGACACTCCACGAGATGCAAAGGTCGCGCGAAATTTCGGTGCGGAAGGTATTGGCCTGTGTCGCACCGAACACATGTTCTTCGAAGGGGATCGCATCAACTCGATGCGCGAAATGATTGTCGCGCGCGACGAAGCAGGTCGCCGCGCCGCGCTGGAGAAGTTGCTCCCCATGCAACGCGAAGACTTTGAAGGCATCTTCGAAGCGATGGACGGACTGCCGGTTACGATTCGGCTGCTGGATCCACCACTCCACGAATTTCTTCCGCACGGTGGCGAAGAAGCGAAGCTCTTGGCGCGCACGCTTAAGCTCGAACGTCAGGAACTCGCCCGCATCGTTGACAATCTCCGCGAAACAAACCCGATGCTCGGCCATCGCGGTTGCCGGTTGGGAATTACGTATCCGGAAATCACGGAGATGCAGGCGCGCGCAATTTTCGAAGCGGCAGTGAACGTCAGCAAGCGCGGAATGGATCCGCATCCCGAAATCATGGTGCCGCTGGTTGCTATCGCGTCGGAATTCCTGAATCAACGCGCCATCGTTGATCGCGTGGCAAAAGAAGTCATGAGTGGTATGGAGAAGCCGATTCCATATCTCGTCGGTACGATGATCGAACTGCCGCGCGCTGCGCTGACGGCCGATGAAATTGCGAAGAGCGCGGAATTCTTTTCGTTCGGCACCAACGATCTCACGCAAACAACACTGGGGCTCAGCCGCGACGACTCGGGGCGTTTTTTGCCACACTACATCGAGCGCGGGATCTTCACCGACGATCCGTTTGCGGTGCTTGATGAACCTGGCGTCGGCAAACTCATTTCGTGGGCCGTTAATGCAGGGCGCAAAACCCGACACAATCTCAAAGTCGGCATTTGCGGCGAACATGGTGGTGAACCGCGATCAGTCGCGTTCTTCCATCGGGCGGGACTGGACTATGTGTCCTGCTCTCCGTTTCGCGTGCCTGTCGCACGATTGGCGGCGGCACATGCGGCGCTCGCGCGCATTCCGTAAGCTCTATTCGCAGCACAATGGCTGGCGACCCACCGGCGTCGCCAGCAACAAACAAATCCTATTTTGCGCTGACACTTGGAGCGCGTTCGTGCCCAACCAGCAACTTCTCAAACGACGCCAGATTTTCCGAACCGTACGCGTACAGTTCGAGATGACTCTTGGTTGATGAATCATCCAATGTGAGCCTGCCGTCAGACCATTTGACGAGATAGAACGGCACATCGGGGCCAACATGCGACAAACGGCGTTGACGGGCCAATGCACGCATCGCCCCGCGGACGAATCCACCCGTGCCGCTGATCGCATCAAGCTGTTCCTGATGCTGTTCGTCGTACACACCAATGCTGCCGTCCGGACGATCGCTGAACACGAGCGCACGAGTCGCGACCATTTTGGCGTTCGATTCTTCACCCAACGTGCCCTTGTTTGAAATTCGCGCGACCGCTGCCAGCGCAATGACAGTGAGCGCAAACGAACCAGCGAGAATGAGCGCACCCTTGGGAACACCGGCATTTCCCTTGGTGGTTTCTTCGTCAATGTGCAGATAGCTCATGTCGACAACGCCTGCTTGAGTGTTGATCCCACTACATCAATATCCGGCAATCCGCGCAGCAACGGCTGCGGATAGCGCACGTGCCATGCACGTGCATGCGGCCACAACACCGCATACGCCACGCGACTGTTGTTGCCAAGCCGGAGCGAGAGATCGCCCGTACCATCGGGGCGTCGTTTGATGTCCACGCCGTCTATGATGCTCAACGGGATGTTAAGCACCACAGGCAAGGCAATGCCAACCTTCATCACCACTCGGCGTTCGGTGATTGCATACAACGTTGTGCGCGACGACAACGCCGCAACGGTGTACGCAAATGTCGTGGCGATAGCGCCACCCAGAAACAGCCACTTGGCCGATGCAAGAAAGAACTTCATCGGTTGAGGCTCGCTCTGCGCAAACACAGCGGACAACGCGATCAGTGCGGCAAAATAGATCGCAATCTTTCTGGCGTGGAAGGCGTTGAGGGCAAGCGCATTGCGGCCAGGCGTCCCTTGCCACAACACATGCTCACCTTCTGGCAACGGCGCTTCCACGCCATTCAGGTATGTGCTCAAAAGAACGGCTCCTGGCGGTCCGGCAGCGCATACAAATAGCCGCTGGAGTAGTACGCCATGATTTTGTCTTCTTCGAGCAACGTCACGCGATCGGCGGTTGCAATGGTCGGCACGCTGGCGAACTGCGCGCCCGTGATTGATTTGACCATCACTTCGGAAGTGCGCGACTTGATGCGGGTGCAGTTGAACGGCAACAACACCGTGTGCGCCTGATTCGCGAGCTGCACTTCGTAGTAGCGGGGTGACGGTTCTGCGCGATCAACCCAGATGTCTACAACCGTGCCGCCAATCTCATTGTCCGCGCCAACAACGTTCATGCCGCGCGCATCGGGACTCTTGCTGTCGAGATGAAATCCAGGAGCTGCACGCAGCGGGACAACGCGCGCCTGACCAGTGAGCGTCAGATCAGGAACGTTTGCACGATTGGCGTACGCCGCCGGACCCATATTGCTCAACATCGCGTTGCCTTCCGGTACAAGTGGCGCACCCGGACTCGCTTTCATCATGTCAGTCATTGCATGCCATCCTTCTGCTCGACGTTGGGACGCGAAATGAACTTCTTTTCACCTGGTGGCGCCGGCCATCCACCAACCGGACCATGATCAGATTCCAACGGATAACCCTCGCGCTTATCCTCTCGGCGCAGATAGAACACGAGACAGCCGAAGAAAATCCAGAAGGCATACAGCACCAACTGCGCGAAATCGAAATTCTGTGAGAAGTTCATGCGTGCTCCGGTGACAGGTCGACGAACAGTTATCCGGGAAGATCGGCCAAACCAAACTTCGCGCGTCGCGTAACCCGTCGTGCTGCGCCCAGGGGCGCAACAAGCGGGCCAAGTGCAACGAGCGTGACAAACAACAGCGCAACTTCGGCGTGATACACAACGCTGTATGGGACTGACGGGGCGCTCAGTGCAACACCAAATCGTCCGGCGCGCGACAGCGGGGCGAGTACGTCGTACAACAACCCACTGCTCGCCAACGCGAGTCCTTCGCTGACAGCGAACACCGCACCCCACGCACCCAACGCAATACCGTGCTGCGCCGCGTCCGGGAGATTCATTGCAAACGTGAGCGTGCCAACCGCAAAAAGTCCTTCGCCAAATCCAATCAATGCGGTGCCCGCGCGAAACAGCATCGCCGAAGACAACGGAGCCGCAAACACAACTGCCGCAAATCCAACCGCGCCAATCAGCACACCCGCTGCCGTCAACCGCCCGGCGTCGGTACCTCGCAGCAACACACGGCCCGCGAATGCAAACGCGAGAATGGATCCGGCCGAGAAGATGGCGGTCAGCGACGTTGTCGCGCTGACGCTGAGGCCGAGTATTTGGGCGCCGTACGGTTCGAGCAATACGTCTTGCATGTTGAACGCGAACGTACCCAATGCGACGACAACAAGAAGACGAATCGCGTCGCCACCCGCGATGAACACACGCCACGCGTCGCGGAACCGTGGTCGCGGTTCTGTAACTTCTGTGCGGCTCATTGGCGTGCGCGGCTCCTGCTTCCACATCGCGATCATGTTGAGCACCATCGTCACCATCGCGGCGCCCTGCACAACCTTGATCAGCTTCAATTGCGAGAAGTTTTGCAGCAGCAAACCAAAAATCAGCGAACTGCACACGATTCCCAGCAGCAGCATGATGTACAGCAGTGCAACGATGCGCGGCCGTACACGTTCAGGTGCGAGATCGTTGGCGAGTGCGAGACCCGCCGTTTGTGTTACGTATGCACCGGCGCCAACCAGCAGAAACGCGAGCGCCGCCATCGTTCGCGCGGCAGCAACTGATCCGTGTGTATCGCCCGATAGCAGAATGAGCGCAAACGGCATGATGGCCAGGCCACCAAACTGAATCAGCGAACCGAACCAGATAAATGGAACGCGGCGCCACCCGAGGGCGGACCGATGCGTGTCGGAACGGAAGCCGAGAAACGCGCGAAACGGTGCAACCAACAGCGGGATTGAAACCATGACCGCGACGAGCGTTGTCGGAACATGCAGTTCGACAATCATGACGCGGTTGAGCGTACCGGTGAGCAGCGCTGCCGCCATGCCAACGGCCAGCTGAAACAGACCCAGTCGCAGAATGCGTCCAAGGGGGAGTTCAGTGGTCGCGGCATCCGCGAACGGCAACCATTTGGGATCGAGTTTTGTGAAACCCGATACCATCAATTGCTGCATGCGGCCAGGGCGGCGGGCCATTACCAGACCGGCGCCATACGTGGATCCGGGCGATACGCATTTTGTGTTACGCGCATCGTGTACAGACGAACGAGTTGATACACGTTTGAGGCGAGCAATCCGAGTGCACGCACTTTTCCGCCAATTCCACCTTCTGCGCGGGCTTTCGTGAGTGCGGCCGTGTTGGTCGCAATCTGTTCGAGACGCGTCCAGAACATCGGGTTATCGACTGGCAGGCTGACCGGAAAAACCTGAGCGGTGATCTGACTGGTCAGCCGGATCACGCGTTGATCGTAGTCGTCGACGTTGAAGCCCAACGCTTCGTAGAACTCATGTCGCACATGATCGCGCACGTACATCGTAGCGAACACGGCCAGCAAGAAGAAGCGAATCCACAGCTTGTTGCGCCCTTCCAGAATTTCCGGATTGGCGCGCATCAACATCGCAAACGCTTCGCCGTGGCGAAACTCATCCTGGCACCAGTTTTCGAACCATTTGAAGATCGGATGGAACTGATACTCGGGATTCTTCTGAAGATGACGGAAGATCGTGATGTAGCGCGCGTAGCCGATCTTCTCTGACAGATAGGTCGCGTAGTAGATGAATTTCGGCTGGAAATACGTGTACTTCTTGGCCTTGGTCAGGAATGAGAGATCAACGGCGACGTTGAAGTCTTTCAGCGTGTTGTTGATGAACCCGGCGTGGCGACCTTCGTCGCGACTCATTACACCAAAGAGTTCTTTCACGTCGGGATTCTTCACGCGCTTCTTGATTTCCGCGTACAAAATGCAGCCC
>JBDTTO010000100.1:0-8456 GCA_039930585.1 Gemmatimonadaceae bacterium | reverse complement strand
GGCCAAACGCTTCGCCTTCCTTCCGTTCTTCCTCGGCGCGCTGGCGGCGCATGAGCGTGTTTTTCTGCCGCTCTTCGGCGACCGCCAATTCCCGCTCAAGTTGCTGCGTTTTTTGACGTTGTTCGCCCGCAAGCCGCGCCAATTCAGAACGGCTGGCTTCGGCGGCGGCGCGCGCGCCCTGCGCCATTTCACGAGCCGTTTCGGAGTCGCGAATATCACTCTCCGCCAGCGGCAACGCGGCACGCAATTCAACCAGCTTTCCGTCAAGCGCCGCGAGCTCGTCGTGCCACGAAGACATTTCGCGTGTCGCGAGTGACAGTTCGACATTGAAACGACGCGCCATCAACTCCGCATGTTTCTCCGCACGACGACGTTGACGCGCCAGCGAACGCACCTGGCTTTGCACTTCGGCAATGAGATCGTCGAGGCGCGACAAATCGACCGTCGTTTCTTCCAGACGACGTTCGGCACTGCGGCGACGATCGCGATACAAGCCAACACCCGCAGCTTCCTCAAACAGTTCGCGACGGTCATCCGGACGATCCGACAGCAACGCGTCAATCATCTTGCTTTCGATGACCACGCCTGAATCCGCACCGAGCCCCGTACCGCGCACCAGATCCTGAATGTCACGCAAACGACAGGGCGCACGATTCAGCATGTAATCGCTTTCACCCGTGCGCAGCAGACGTCGCGTAATCACGACTTCCTTGAATGCGACCGGCAAATCGCCGTCTTCGTTGTCAAAGTGCAGGGACACTTCGGCCATGTTCACCGCACGACGCGCCGATGAACCGTGGAAGATCACGTCTTCCATCTTCGCACCACGCATCACGCGCGCGCGTTGTTCACCCAAGACCCAGCGTACTGCGTCGGAGACGTTGGATTTACCACAACCATTCGGTCCGACAATGGCCGTCACGCCACGTTCGAATTCGAACACTGTATGATCAGCAAACGCCTTGAAACCGTGAATTTCGAGCTTCGTCAAACGCACTAAAACGCTCTCCCTGTTCGATAAACCAACACGGCTTTCACTCCTTGAGTTCTCAAGGAGTCGCCGAGGTAAGCTGCTTGTTTCACGGTTTCGTGAGCGCCGGTATACAACGTCACGCGACCATCTGTCTGTTTAAGCGCATACGCCGAAATGCCACGCTTGTCGTAGTCGGCAATCGCACCTGGCGCGGCCTCAACGGTCAATCCTTCTTCCAATCGGAACGCAAACGGCACACGTACAATCGTGCCTGACGCCTGTCCGAGAATCTTGGCGGTTCGGAGTCGCGTGAGCAGTGCTTCGGACGAAGCCTGATCTTCACTGGCACCCACGGTCACGCGAAACCATTGCACGGTATCGCCTTCCAAAATAACCGGCGAAATCGCGACCGCTGGCAATGTCTGAATCCGGGGTTCGGTCGCGGCTTCGCGCGTGCTGCCGGCCACCAGATAAACCGCGAACAACGATGCGCTCGCGGAATCGGCTGGATTGGCGATGGCGTAAGATCCGCTCGCGGTCGGAGGGACGGCATTCGCACCGTTCCTGGAGGAATCTCCAACCGCTGCGTTCGTGCCCGTGACGCTATCCGTCGAAACCGCAGAGGTCGCTGGTTTTTGTGCACCACCCGGAAGAAACTTCGCGATGCTTGCCGGCAAATACGGCGCGACTTTTGAAGACATCACGCCCAGAATGATCGCCACCGCAAACATCGCAAATAATCCAGCGATCATTTTCGTGTTGCGGCTCTTCGGATCTTCGCTGCCGGCCGCTTTCGCTTTCTCGACGATGCGCACGACTTCGGGCGGCGTCGGCAGCGGCATCGAAATAACGGGCACGCCCGCCGGAGCGATCGGCGCCGGATCACCCATCGGAAACACCGCACCAACAAAGGCGCAAAGGTCGGCGAATCCTGGTGTTTCGGGCACCGCAATCACAAGGAGAAGCGCACCAACCTGGTGAAATCCGGCCGCCAGTTTACGCCACCGATCATTCTGGTAAACGGCTTCGTTCGCAACGGATTCCGTTCCGCTGGGCATCAGGAAAACGTTGCCCGAACCTTCTAACGGTCGCGCGATCTTGTTGAGCGACACGCCGTACAAAAAACTGTCGGAAATGCCGTGACCGTCGTCGCCGGTAATCAGCGCTTGCAGTGGCGCAACTTCACCGACCAGGTCGGCGATGGCCACACGTCGCGATGATCCGTGCACGCGCGCAATTCCCAACGCGAACGACGCAGCCGCAACGGGATCCGGGCCGGCAATGACTACAGCGTTAACCGAGTCAAGAAGGGGCGCCGCATTACGGCCAAGCGCTTCCCATGAGATAAATGGCTGAGTTGGCGCCACGGTCAGGGTGCGCCCTCAAAGATCCAGTACGTTTGGCCCGACGCCTTTCCGATACGCTCAGCTTCTGCGCGAGTGGAAAACGGCCCAAGAGTCACGCGAAATATCGTTTTGCCCGAACGCGTCGTTGTTGAAATTCTCGGCGTCATTCCGTCAACTTTGACGAGCGCGGCGGCGCCCTGCGCGAGACGCTCGGTCAGAACTGCTGCGAATTGAACCGTGAACACAGGCGGCCCCGCCGTGTCGCGTGATTGCACATCGTCGCGCGGGCGATCCGTTGGAGGCGTTGCGGTTTTGTTGGTGTCGGTCGGCACTGGCGGTCGTGTGGAATCACCCGGAATGCTCCCCGAACGAAACTTCACGGGCTCGTCCAGCGATGCGGAGCGTGGTCGAAATCCGTTCCAACGAAGCACCTGCCAGAAGTCGCGCGCACCATTCGCAATTGTGCGCACGTCCGCAAACGTTTCGTTGTGCGCGATAACCACATCGTTCCCGTGCGCCATCGCGATTTGTCCGTCCGGCAAAACCAGCGGCAAATCGGCGCGCCATTCGCTGTGCACGGTGCCCAACACTTTGTCTGTGGCAACACTGACCACCCACACCGAGTCTCCGCCGCCTTGCACCAGCACAACGCGACCCAGCGGATCCATACGCAAGCCACGTGCTTCGCCGGGCAGCTTCACTTTGCCCACAATACTTTCTTCAAACCGGTCGATCACACGCAGTCGCTCTTCGCCGGCCAGTGCGACAAAAATCCTGTCACCACTGGGCGTTGATGCGAGTGCAGTGACGACTTCACCCATCGAAACATCGAGCGCTTTACCAAAATCCCGGCTTCGCACCGCAAGCACAGTTTCGTTGGTCGCGAAAAACACGCGCTCGCCAATCGTGCTGCCGGTTTTCGCAATGTTCGCGGCAAGCTCGGTCGGAGTTCCGTCTGCTTTCAGCGAGATGCTGTCGACCAACTCGGTGCCGGGCGGTCGCACGCGCCATACCAGAACGCGTTTACCGGCGACGCCGGCAAGAATCAACGACCCATCTTCCTGTGGAAACAGCGCCGACACTGGAAAGTTGGGCTTGAACTTCCAATCGCCCCCGCTGGCGGTGTAGCGCGTGACTTCACCGGTGGCGAGGAGTGCGTAAATCGCATCACCATCGGCGGATCTGGCTTCGACGGGAACGTCGCCCGCCGGTACCGTGACCGAACCCAATCGCAAGTCAACGCGAACCGCGCGGCCGGCAGTATCACGCGCCGCCAGGTACCCCGCCTCAGGATCGAACGCAATCATATGCGCAAGCGACGGCACTCGCTGGCTGGAACGCCAGAGAACCGAGTCGAGCCCGGGATAGCGGTATGCCGATAACAATCCACCCGAGCGCGATGAGCGCAGGACGATTGGATCCGGACCGCCTGGAATTACTGGTGGGGCGCCTGCTCCGGCGGGGCGGGAACTGCTGTCAGAACAGCCACATGCAAGGAGCAAAAGCGCCAACGCGAAGGGCGTGCGCACCGGACTAAGCTATCCCCGCGTCGGGTGCTGGGGGAGTGGCAAAAACGTGAAAGAAAAAGCGGGGCGCCTGCCGTAGCAGACACCCCGTTTTTTCGTGCGATAACACACAGCGCACGGGTGTTGACAGCGCTCCGCTAGTAGCTCACGCCCAAACCAAATGTGCCAAATCCTTTCTGGCCCGGACGGCCAATTGGAATGGCGTAGTCGTACTTGAGAATCGCAATGTTGAACAGATTGGCGCGCAACCCGACGCCGTAGCTCTTGAGTACTGCGCGCTGCGCCGTCAGGTCGTAATCGGCCGGACGATTCCAGCTTACCTGTTGCCCTTTCGTCCAGGCCACGCCCGCGTCATAGAAGAACAATCCCTCGATGGGCGGAATCGGCAGGCCCGAGTTGAGCACACGCAACACCGGGAAACGCAGTTCGGCATTCGCAAAAGCCACTCGGCTGCCAAAGGTTTCGGTCGTGTTGCATCCTGAACCATTGTCACTTGGCAATCCCGTACACTGCGCCGTGCTGTTGATCGGATCGCGGTTGTACCCGCGAATGAAATCAGTGCGGCCGATGTATTTCGGGAAGCGTGCTTCGTCGCGACCGGTCGCCACGCTGGCCGTGAAGCGGGTGGCAAACGTGAGGTAGTTGAAGACGAGCGGGTAGTAATGGCGCGCGTCCACCAGGTAATCCATGTACTTCCATGAACCAAACGCCGGCTGCACCTGCAGGCGAACACGTTTACCCATCAACGGTGAGTACATCATGCCGTTCAGCGTGTTGTCCGTCACCCAGGCAACGAATGGTGCAATCGTTGTTGCGGAAGCGAGATTCTCCGTTGGAAGCCGTTCGTAGTTGCCGCCAATGTTGTTTTGCACATCGATTGGCCGAGTATAGCCCGTGATCTGCTGATCGATATTGTCCAGCCGTGCGCCGAACTCGAACCGCGTGAATCGATTGAGCGGATACAGCATCGTGCCGTACGCCTCGCGAATAACGAGACGCGTCAACTCAAGCCGTTCCTGAAAAATCGTCTGTTCGTCGTTGAGCGGCGTATATGACAACCCGGACTGATACAGAATTGGCTGATTGATAAATCCTGTTTCGTATTGCAACCGGCGCGCGAGATTTGTGAAGCCGACAAATAAACTCGCGTCGGCCAGCTGCCCGTTCAGTGAACCGGACACCGCCAGGCGGTGATCGCCCAGCAAGTCGCCAAGCACAATGGTAGTTCCACCGTACGCACCCTGACCGTATCCGCCCTGCGAATACCCGATACTTGGCTGCGAGATGTACTCAGGCATCAGACGGACTTTGTATTTGCTGTCTTTGAAGTGCGTGGAATCCGGAAGCGCGAAATTGAAACTGTCCATCATCGCCGTGATACTGACAGTATTCGACAAATGCGCCACACTGCTCGCCGGTAAATCACCGGACAAACGCGGTCCTTGCAAAGGAGCACGGTATACGGAACGACGACTGGCAGACGTGTCCTGCACGCTCGCTATCGGCAAGTGTGCACCGGGCGTTGCGGCTACAACGGGCGGCTGGGCTGCGGCTGGATTCGCAGCGGTCGCGGAGCTGTTCGGGTTTGCCGTTGCTGCATTTCCGGTTGCCGCACCATTCGCACCTGATGCCTG
This sequence comes from Gemmatimonadaceae bacterium, assembly GCA_039930585.1. GTDB lineage: Bacteria > Gemmatimonadota > Gemmatimonadetes > Gemmatimonadales > Gemmatimonadaceae > Gemmatimonas. Next base: position 2,977 of record JBDTTO010000100.1, on the reverse strand, counting down.
CGCAACAACAGTCAGTGAAGCGTCGCGAAACGGTTGTTTCTTGAGTGCGCGCGGATTCGACATCTTCCACACGGTGTTGTCACTCTTTTCGTAGTACACGAATGCAAGAACGTCAGCACCGCGTGCCCAGGTAATTGCGGGCGAATATTCAGCAACAGCGTTGATCGAGCCGACCACGTTCGTCAGCTGATACTGCTCTTTGTCCGAGAAGTCGTACAGAAACAGGTTTGATGTGCCGGTGCGATCGGATAGATACGCAATCGATTTTCCGTCAGGCGCCCACTGCGGGTTGATATTCAATCCGCCCTGATTTGGCAGCAGTGTGATATCACCTGTTGCAACGTCGTACAGCGAAATTTTCCACTTGCCGATTTTCAGAATTTCAAAATCGGTCTCGGGACCACGGTCGCTGGCAAACGCAATTGTCTTTCCGTCCGGCGACCACTGGGGCTGAGCGTCGCCGTATCGATCTTTGGTGAGCTGCGTGAGACTCGTGCCATCAGATTTCACCGTGTACAAATCGCTGACGCCATGTTTCATGGCCGCGAACACCAGCTTGCTGCCGTCCGGACTCCAGCCCGGGCTCAACACCTGGTCCAGATCAAAATCGATGCGCTTGTACACGTCGCGCGATTTCACATCCATGAGATTCAGGATGTCGCGACCGCCGCGCTGACTTGTGAACGCAATGGTTTTTCCATCCGGCGAGAACGACGCCTGCGAATAGATGAAACGCAGCTGTTCAAAGTTCGGATCGGTCGTCGATTTGACGAGGCGCGCTTCGCGCTTGCCGGTGATGGCACTCGCGAGATACAGATCGGGGAACACTTCGCCCTTGTACAGCGAACCGTACGCGATGTACGCGATCTTCTGACCGTCAGGCGACAGCGCTGGCGCGACAAACAGGTTAGCCAGGTTGCCACCACTGCGATGTTGTGTAAGCAACGGCTCCGCAAAACTGCGCGGACGATCAAGCTGTGCCACAACCGGCAGGAACTTCGTTTGCATTGCCTGCTTCCACTCTGCGCTGAGCTCGACTGTGTTTAACCCGAGCTCGCGGCGGAACGAACGCTCGATGCCAATGCTGGGCACCGAGTTCATGATCTCCGCAATTACTTCATCGCCCCAGCGTTGGCCGATGAACTGCCACACGGAAAATCCAAAGCGATACGGAAAATATTTGTCGGGGCGATCGGTCATCTGCTGAATCGTGGGCAGTGTGTTGTTCACGACTGCATCACGAATCCATGCATCCGTCCACGGATGTTTCTGGCCAATCGAGAAATACTCGGCCAATCCTTCCATGAACCAACCTGGAGGATTCACTTGCGAAAAGTTGGCCAGTCCGGCGCCCGCGCGACCGCGCGAAAAAATGTCAAACTGAAACACGTGCACCATTTCGTGCTGCAACACGTGTTCGAAGCTGGCGTAGTCACCCGTCATGAACTCCGCCATGCGCTGTCGCAACGGATCGGTGACGCCACCAACGCCTTCACCCAGATCGCCAAAGACATTGCTCTGCGCAAAGTCGCCTGACGAACCAAATACGAGCACCGGTTTCTTTTCACGAAACTGATGTCCCATCAACACCGAAAGGCGCGCGTACGAACGCTCGGCCATTTTCGCGATGTCGGGCGAGATCTCGCCGATTTCGGGATAGTAGTGAATCTGAAAATGTTCAGTTTCGAGTACGCGCCATTTGAGATGGTCGTACTGGACCTGATTCTGTCCGAAATATCCCTGCGCAGAAAGTGGTGCCGTAACGGCCATCGCCGAGAGGGCACTCAGACCGACTGCAAGGGCAGCCAACTTTGGCCAAGTACGCATTACTGAGTTCCCCCTTTGACTTCATCATCGAGATCAACGGAGCGGGCATCGCCCCACAACCGCTCGAGTTGGAAAAACTGACGCTGTGCCGGATGAAAGACGTGAACAACGACATCGAGATAGTCCAACAGCGCCCATCGTCCCTGCGCCAAACCTTCGGTCGCCTCCGTCGTGACGCCTTCTTCCCGGAGCCCTTCAAGCACGTGCGACGCAACGGCGCGCACGTGGGTGTCGGAGGTACCGCTGGCAATAACAAAGAAGTCCGTCATGTCCGTTACACCTCGCAAATCCAGCACCACAAGATTCGTGGCTTTGAGTTCACTCGCCAAAGCGGCAGCACGGCGGGCAATGGGTTCACCGGGACTCAAGCGTTGCTGGATCATGAAAATGGTGCAGGATGACTGGACAGGTTGACCATGTTTTTACCCCGAGGGCGAATCGATGATGCCTGCGGTCGACCCGCTCGAATCGCTCCCTCACGGACAGTATGTCAGTTGACCAGTCGAACACAATGCTGCGGTGGGCTTGTTCGATTCAGGAACACGCCACGATTCTCACACCCTAGATATGCGAAACCCCGCCGGCGCATATGCACGGGCGGGGTTTGTCACGAAAATTTTTACGCTTACTGCTTGATGATCCAGACTTTGATCTCGGGCTTTACGTCGGCGTGCAAGCGAATGCCAACGCGGTACACACCCAGCGACTTGAGCGGCTCGTTGAGCTCGATCTGGCGCTTCTCGATGTGGTAGCCCTGCGCTTCGAGCTGGTGCGCAATGTCGGCCGTGGTCACTGAACCGAACAGTTTGCCTTCTTCACCAACACGCGCCGCAAACGTAACCGACACTTCGGCCAGCTTCTCGGCGATGGTGGATGCGGCGTCGCGACGCTCGTTTTCAGCAGCTTCGAGGCGGCTCTTTTCGAGCGAGATGCGCTTCTTGTTGCCATCGGTCGCGAGGAACGCAAAACCGCGAGGAAGCAGGAAATTGCGGGCGTAGCCTGAGGACACCTCTACGATGTCGCCCGGATGTCCGAGCTTGTCGATCGCGTTGCGCAGAATGACTTCCATGGGAACTCCGGACGAAATCAGTGAGAAGGACGAAACCGGTTAGCGCAGATACGCTTAGCGCGCAGCCGCTTAATGCGCTTG
>JBDTTO010000099.1:0-8459 GCA_039930585.1 Gemmatimonadaceae bacterium | reverse complement strand
GAACGCGTTCGTCCCGAAGTTGCCATTCTCAACGTGGGCAACTGGGATCAGGCGCCCCAGGATTTTGACGGCACCGGCGAGTTTGTAGGTGCATGTCATGCAAAATTTGCGGAGCGATATTCGCAGCAGCTTGATAAGGCGGTCGCGGCTCTCGGCGAACGCGGCGCACGCGTCTTTGTGTTGACAATTCGCGACAACGATGGACGCGAAGGCAGCGGACCCGATTGCATGAATCAACTGCTGCGCGCACTGGTCACACGTCACGCGGCGCAGGGAGTGCAACTATTGGATCAATACGCACAGCTGTGTGCCAATCACGTCTGTCCAAACACCGACAACGGCGAACCCATTTACGATGCCTCAGGACACCTAGGCGGCAAGTCGCAACAACGCATTGCGGTCTGGGTTCTGAACAGCGTCAACGCCGAATTAGCTAACGGGCGGCGTTGAATCGGTCGGCACAAAATGTTGCAGGAATGTGCGTTCCTGCGCGGTGAGGTTGTTGATGCCTTTGCTGTTGATCTTGTCCAGAATGCGATTGACTTCGTCCCGATTGGCTTCGTGCACTTTGTTGATGTCCAATCGTTTCCAATCACCTAACGGAACGGTGGAAGGCGCCGGTCCTTTCACCTTTTTCTGCCATTGCTTGATTGGTGCGCGCATCTCCACCCATTTGAGGTAGGCATACGCACCAACGACGCCGCCAAGATGCGCGAAGTGAGCAACGTTGCCGCCTCCGGAAAATCCGCCGAAAAGTGCGAGCGCAATTGAACCGGCAACCAACCATCGCACTTCGATCGGCAGAATTCCCCACAGCAAGAACTTGTCGCGCGGCCAGAATTTTGCATACGCGTACTCAACGCCAAACACCGCGCCCGACGCACCAATGATGTAGGCACCCGGTGTAAAAACGATCGACAGCAGTGCACCCGATACGCCCGCAATCAGATAGAGTGCGATAAAGCGGTTGCTGCCAATAAACGATTCGACGCGCGGACCGAAGAAAAACAGCGCGACCATGTTGAACAGAATATGCCGAAAATCTGCGTGCAGAAACTGGTACGTGAACAAGGTCCACGGCTGCTGCAGCACTGCGCGGGGCGAGAAGCCAAAGGTATTCGTCAACTCGGGCGAAACCTGCTGGAGCAGAAACACGCCAACGTTGGCGGCCAGCAACATGCGCACCCATGGCGTCATTGACATGACACCGGCCCAAGCGGTTCAGTCGGCTGCGGCCGAGGGGTCAAACAGAGATTCATGGGTGAAAAATGCACGACTGCCCCGTGAAACGAAATTGGACAAACGGCCTTTCACATAAATCCGGCCTTTGCAGTCCCGGGTTTGGGACGTTTATTCCGATTCAATCCCGCAGATGAATATTCTCCCGGCCCAATACCAGTGAAATCGTCGGCGCTTACACAAACCGTGGATGTCGAAACACCGGAACTGGCGGTGCTTTCCTACACAGTGGCCGGTGTCGGTTCCCGGGCCTCTGCCGCGATCATCGACTATCTCATTTGTATTGTTACGGTCGTTCTGACGTTCGTGCTGATTGCACAGTTTGCCGTGCGCGGCGCGGCAACAAGAGCGACGACCACCATGTCAACGGCCTGGGTCCTCGCGATCGCTGGTTTGTTGCAGTTTGCAATTCTCTGGCTGTACTACGTGCTCTTTGAAGCACTGATGGATGGTCAGACGCCCGGCAAACGTATCATGAATTTGCGCGTGGTACGTGACGGCGGCCTGGCCGTGAACTTCGAAGCGTCGGCAATTCGAAATCTGGTTCGCATCGTGGATATGCAGCCGGGGTTCATGTATGCCGTCGGCATGATTTCGTTGATGGCGAACTCACGCGGCAAGCGATTGGGCGACATGGCGGCCGGCACGCTCGTGGTGAAGGAAGACGTCATCTCGCAGCCGATCAGCAAGCGGCCAGTCGCCGCACGTTCTGCGGACGCGCCGCTCGCGATTGCCGCACGTCTTAACGAAGACGAGTACGCGCTGCTCGACCGGTTCGTGCAGCGTCGCATGCAGCTCGAACCCGTACGCCGCAACGAACTGGCCGCCACGCTTGCAACCCGTTTGCGCGCCGCATTTGACACCAATCCCGATCAGCAGCCGCTGAACGCGCTGGTTCGCCTGCACGAGGAAGAACAAGCCGCGCGGGCACGTGGCGTCGCATCACGCGATGATCGCGGCGCGGCGCGCGAACGCCACGCGATTGTTGCAATCAATGCACCACGTTGGACGTCCTTCGCCGACCGTCTGAAAACTGTACAGCGCCGCGGTTTGAAAACACTGGACGAAAAAGGTGTGCGCGAGTTTGTGCAGGAATATCGCGACCTCACCGCCGATCTCGCCCGACTACGCACCGCAACACGCGGCAACTCCTCGGACGAACTTTTCTACCTGAACCGCCTGGTGGCGACGGCGCACAGCCTGTTGTATCGACGCCGCACACTCACGCTCACGCGATTTGTACAGTTCATTTTCGTGGACGTGCCCGCCGAAATTCGCGCATCCGTGCGCCCCATTGGACTCGCGTCGGTGTTGCTGTTTCTGCCGATTTTTATTACCGCGCAATCGGTCGTCATGAAACCGGCGCTGATCTCGTCTCTGCTGCCACCGTCAATGGTCGTTCGTGCCGACAGCGGTGTGAGCAACGTAAAAGCGGGCAAGACGGACTACATCAAGGATCCCCAGGTTCTGCGCCCGGTGATGGCGTCGCGCATCATCGCGAACAATGTGCAAGTCGTATTCGTGGCGTTCGCATTCGGAATCTCGGCTGGCATTCTCACAGTCTGGATTCTTATAACGAACGGCGTGAGCATTGGCGCCGTCATTGGACTGTATCTGACGAAAGGGATCGGACACATTGTGTTCGGCTTCATGGCAGCGCACGGAGTCCTCGAACTCTCGGCCATCGTAATTGCGGGCGGCGGCGGATTGTTGCTCGGCGCGGCCATGCTGATTCCCGGTGACCGTACAAGAAGGCGGGCGTTGACGGAAAATGGTCAACGGGCAATCAGGTTGGTTTCGGGTGCAGCGTTTTTGCTTGTGTTTGCCGGAACGCTTGAAGGTTTTGTCTCACCGAATTCGTCGATTCCACTCTCTGCAAAATTCGCAATTTCTGCAGCGACGGCAGTCTTGCTTGCGTTGTATCTCTACAAAGCGCCGCGATTCTTGAGCTCCAAATACTGATTGATCACGCCGGCCGCCATTGTTTGCGGCGAGACGTCCAGCACAATTACGCCCGCGCGACGCATACGATGCAGCACCTCATCGCGCGCCTGAATGACTTCCTCCGCCGCCGCACTTTCGTACATCAAGGCGGACGTTCCATCCGAATGGATTCTGGCCGCGTCATAAAGTTGGTCGTTTCGTAACGCGACAACGAGCACCAGATGTCGCGCGGTCGTTCGTGTCACATGGGCGAGCAATGCCTGAGACGCGCGCATGTCAATTACATCGGTGAAAAACACAATCAGCGCGCGCTTTTTCTGGTGCGCGGCCAGATATCGAAACGCCGACGCGTAGTCCGGTTCACTGGTAGTGGCGACAACCGGAATGAATGCGTCACGCACCAGTGTCAGTGCGCCACGACTGGCCTGTGCCGGCACAAACGCACGAATCTCGTCGTCGAACACCATCGTGCCCACACGATCACCTGCGTTTGATGCGATGTCCGTCAGAATCAGTGCGGCGCTCAACGCCTGTTCAAAACGCGCGACGTTTCCCGACAGCTGCGTCATGCCTCGGCCCGCATCAATCAGTGTGATCACGGTTTGCGAACGCTCAACCGAAAATTCGCGGGTGATGAGTTTGTCTTTCTTGGACGTGGCTTTCCAGTCAATGTGACGAGGGTCGTCTCCGCGCACATATTCGCGCAGGTTCGCGAACGACTGACCGCCACCCTTTCGGCGGAGCACGCGAACACCGATGGTATTCAACCGCTGTTGCATGGCCAGCAGCCGATAGCGACGAACGCCTGTCATTGACGGAACAACGCGAACCTCGTCCGCGAGCGGAATCGTGTAACTGGCGGAGACCAAACCAAGTTTGGTAGAAACACGAATGCCAACGGGACCTAATGGTGCGGCGCCGCGTGTGTGCCCCGTTGCTTCAACCTGAATTCGTTGCTCGGATTGCGGTGCAAGCGTTATCTGCGTTTTCACCACCCCGCCGCGCGCAGCAAACGGAAATTGATCGTACAACTCCAGCGTCACCAGGCGCGAATTCCGATTCGTGATGACGTAGTCGCCACTGACGATATCGCCAATTCCGACGTTTCGGGGAAACTCGCGTTGCACGTCAACCGACGCGCGTGCAGGTACGATCAGAAAATCGATTGCGATTGCAACTCCCACGATTGCGAGCGCTGTAGCTCCTGCAAAAATGCCAACTTTCCCCGGCAATAGCCAAAGCAACGCAGCCGCCGACAGCAAGGCTGCCAATCGGGGTTGCGGCGCATATCGCGTCACGACGGCAAGCATCGCACGCCAGTAACGCATCACTTGGGTGCGACGATGCGAAGCAGGATGTCCGACAGCGCTTCGTCGGCCGAACGGCCTTCGACTTCAAGCTCGGGCGCGAGCGTCACGCGATGCCGCAGCGTGGCGAACACGCGATCTTTGACATCGTCCGGAGTGACAAACGCACGACCCTCAAGTACCGCCGTGGCGCGCGCAGCTCGCATCAGTGCAACAGTGGCGCGCGGTGATGCTCCCAACGTCAACACTGGAACTTCGCGCGTTGCCCGCGTAATGGCCGTGATGTATTCGAGTACTTCGGGCGCAACTTTCACGCTGTCGGCAAGGCTCCGCAACGCGAGAACTTCCTCGCTGCTCAACACCGCTTCGACCAGCGCGACATCGCTGCGCTCCGGATTGAAACCCGCTTCGTGCTGCGCCAGCATCTGCAACTCCGCTTCGCGCGACGGATAACCCATGATCGACTTGAGTAAAAACCGATCGAGCTGCGCTTCGGGCAATGGATACGTGCCTTCGTGCTCAACCGGATTTTGCGTGGCGAACACGGTAAACAACGGACTGAGCGGACGCGTAACGCCATCGGTCGACACCTGACGCTCGGCCATCGCCTCCAGAAGTGCCGACTGCGTTTTCGCAGGTGCGCGATTGATTTCATCGCCCAGCAACAAGTCGGTAAATATGGGGCCGGGCTGAAATTCAAATCCGCGCGAAGCGTCGCGCAACATCGCAATGCCAGTCACATCGCTGGGCATGAGATCGGGCGTGAACTGTAGTCGCGTAAATTGTACGCCAAGCGCGCTGGCCAGCGTGCGCACCAGCAAAGTTTTTGCTGTTCCTGGCACGCCTTCAATCAACAAGTGCCCTCGCGCGAGAAACACAATTAGCGCATCGTCAATCACGGCGTCCTGGCCCACGATGCGCGTGGCAATCGCGGTGCGCAGTCGGCGCATATATTCCGCGCCTTGTTCGATCGTCAAACTCATGGACTCTAGGTCAGGTTTTCGTGAGTGCTGCTTCAATGCGCTGAATGGCGCTGCCAACTTCGCGAAACTGCGTCGTGTCCACGGAATTCCCAAGCGCGTGAACAACCGCTGCCACATCCTTTGCAAGCGCTGGCTTCGACTCCGCAACGCGCGCCAGGAATTCTTCATCCTGTTGACGCGCGCCACCACTCTTCGCAGCAATGCGTCGAACTGCCGCTCCTACTCGGCGCTGCAATCCGCGCACGAGTCGCAATGTGCCAGTTCGCGTTGCGCCAACCTGCGAATACGCGCGCGACAGTGCGTCAACGTGCTCCAACGGTGACCGGCGCTCGAGTTGACGATCTTCGCGCGGTGACAACACGCGTGGCGCTGCGCCAAGCAACAACAACAAAGCCGCCGCGCAAATCTGCAACAACGTGCGGCCCGATGCCGTGCTGGTCAGATATTGCTCAATCAACTTGTTGACTGACGGGCGATGCTGCAATTCGAGATGGTATTCGTCAAATACAAGGCTGGTTCTGGTTCCCGCTGGGCCACCACGCAGATACTCCAGCGCCGCCACAGTTGGCACATCCAGCGCATACCAGCAGTTGCGAAGGGCGTCGTTGCGAAACACATCTGGATCGGATGCAACAACAACACGCCCAGCGCCAAAAGGCATCCCGATCAGCGCGCGTCTTCGTTGCTCCGGTTTCTCCCGGCCGCTACCCAGCACGATGAACGTGGTTACCCGGGCAAGCAGCGAATCGGGAATATTCAAACCGTACAACGATGCAGAGGATGCCCAGAGACCATAGATGCTGAGCGATGGTCTGCCGTTGCAATTGTGTTCTCGCGCAAAGTTTGGTGTGACAATTCCGCCAATTTTTTGCACGGAAACGCCAATTGAATCCGACAGTACACCCGTACCATCGCCCAGGACGACCACCAGTGAGCCGCCACCGCGCACGTGTTGAAGTTCCGCATGCACCGTAGCCGCATCCAACTCGACAACGGGATCGAGCACGGCCAGAATTGTTTGCGAATCTGTCGGCACACGATTGGTTCGTTCGCGACTGACATTGTACCCCAGTCGATGTGCCAACTCGTACAACAGACTCGCACCCAGTGGTGATTTTGACGTGGTCATGAGACGCGGATCACCATCACGGCTTGATGCCGGCGATTTCACAAGCAATACCGTGAGCAGCACGAGAATGGCCAGCACTGACAAGACAAGCGCCGGCCTCGCGTACCACACGGTTTGCGCCGCGGCGTTGTTCGATGCGGGCGTGGTCACGCGGCTTTGTCTCGCATCAACATTGTACGCGCATCATTCAGCAACGCACCATAGTCCTCGGCCGTGCAGTGCATGTCACCGTAAATAACGCGATCGTACCGCGACCGAAACGATTGAAACGGACGCAACCACTGCGCGCTCTTTCGGCGAAGTTCGCGCGCGTAATCACCAGTTGTCTTGGACGGATGCACCCGGAACTGTCCTTGCTGTGCACCCGCGATCAACAGCGATGAAAACAGAGCGTGCGCAGCTGCGGTGTAATCACCACCGCCTGCAAGCCGTTCTGCATCTGCGAGAGAAACGCTGGTTCCCTGCAAGTGCGGGCGTCGACTTCCCAGCTTGGCCGCGCGCTCGGCCTGAACACCAATAACAATTCGTGCAATGATCAGCGCGATGGCGAGACCCAACAGCACGAACACAATAATACGCCCGCCGGGACTGCCGCTCAAACTATCGAGGAACCTGTTGACACTATCCCAGAACCAACGTGCGAATTTTCCCCACAGCGATTGTGCGATATCCCTGCGGTATGCGGGATCCTGCACAATCGCCGAGATCGTATCGCGAACGGCGGCGTCAGTCCATGTGTGTGACTTGAGCGAATCCTGAAGTTGCTGCAGCATCGATCAGGCGAGCACCCCGCCTGCCGTCGGTGTACTCTGTGGCGCCCCGAGCGACTGCGCCATGTGCTCGACGTCAAAGCCCTCGGACCGAATGCGCGTATCGTAATACAACACCATCAGCGCGAGATTCATGATTGGAGAAACAACGATTCCAAAAATTGACATGGCAACGATCTGAAGCATCTGATTGCCTATGGCCGCGAATCCCAGTGACAATCCGATGCTCAACACGAAATAGATGCCGTACACCAGCGCCAGCGTGCCAAGAATGTGAAGCTTGAGCCCCTTGGAAAGTTTTGCTGAGCGGGCCATCGCGGCCGACGCGCCCTTCTGTTCAATCACAATGGCCGGAACGGTAGCGAACAGGAGCGCGACAACGTAGAACACCGGGAAGATAAACAACACCAACGAAATGCCGGCGACAAACGACGTCATCAAAAGCGCGCCAAACAATGCCGGGACTCGCTTGAGGACATGGCGCACTGTTGCGGCCACGTCAGGCTGCGTGCCGAGATAAACGTCCGACCCCATGCGCACAATTACCGCGCTCACCAGCGAATACGAAACTATCGAGACGACAAGGGCCGGCAACATACGAAAGAGGTCGGCCGGCGTCGCTGGCGGCGTGCCGGTAAGAAACAGGCTCAGTATCAGAGATGGTGCAGTCGCGATGGCTGCGACCACGATGTATTGCATCCCGTTCAACCGGTAAAGCGCAAACGCCGCATCTACGATTTCCGATACACCTCGTACACGTAGGCCCGTATCCGACATTGCGTCACCATGAAAGAGTTGAATTACCAGAGGTTCCGCTCACAATCGTCAAGCGGAACCCGCACAGCTGCTACTTGATTCGAATTCCCAAACGATGCGACACGGAGCGTCCGTTGAGAAACGGCTCAATCGCGTAGTCCAGTGAAAAACGGTCAAGCGTGATGCCCACGCCACCTGTCGCAGGCGATTCATCGGTCTCACGCGGCAGGCGCAAACCTGCGCGCGCTACAAACGATACGCCGTCGACAGGCACGTACGCTATTTCACCACCGGCCGCCGGTCGAACAAAGCCGTCGCGATCAACGGTCAG
>JBDTTO010000098.1:0-8463 GCA_039930585.1 Gemmatimonadaceae bacterium | reverse complement strand
GCGTACCGCCGCTGCGTGAACGTCTGGAAGACATTCCGGCGCTGGTCTCGCACTATCTCGAACGATTCGCGGTCAAGTTGGGGAAGCCGCTGCGTTCGGTCAGTGCGGGCAGCCTCAAGCTTTTGCAGAGCTACTCATGGCCCGGCAACATTCGCGAATTGCAGAACGTCATCGAGCGCGCGTGTGTCCTCGCAACGTCGCCCATCGTTGAAATTCATGATCCCGCGCTTGCGCCATTACGGTTGCATCATGAAGACGCGTCCGAGCTACTAACAATCGACGATGCCGAACGGGCGCACATCAGACGGGTGCTCGATACAACATCCGGCCGTATCGACGGACCTGGTGGCGCGGCGAAGATTCTGGGCGTGCCGCCAAGTACATTGCGCTCGCGCATGCAAAAGCTCGGCATATTGAATCGGACGTCGCCGCAAAACTCGTGAAGCTCAGCGCACATCGATTGCACGGAACACAACAGTTGTCAAAACAAAAACGCCACTCAAATCGAGTGGCGTTTTCTTGTTTTGCAGCACAGCGGTCGTTACGGAGCCGCGCTCAACAAATCCATCTGATTCGGATAGAACGCCATCTCGCGCGTGCCTTCGCTGTCCGTGAAGTTTGCGAAGATCACACCGTCGCCGATACGTGTCACTGTCATCGGCGTATCCATGGCTACACCTTTGCGTTTAATCGTCGCGCCCGCACCAAAATCAGCCGGAACTGGCGGTGTCTTGGCCGCTGGCGCATTCACACCTGCGGTACCACCCGTTGGGGCGTATCCGAATTGTTTTGTGCCATCAGCGAGCATCACGAACCCACTCGAAACACTGGCGGCAACTTTCGCGCTGACCGGAGCGGCTTCAGTCGCTGATGCGACGGACGCACTCGTTGCAGCCGTTGTTCCAGGCGCAGCAACGGACGCCACTACTGGTGCTTCAACTGCGGGCGCTGCGGCGGCAACCGCAGCGACAGTTGTGGGCGCGGAAGTTGTTGCTGCGCCCGCTGTTGTCGTCGAAACCGTGGGCGTCAACAGCTGCGCAACCATGGGCTCATCAGCCTCGGCCGGGCTGTCTGCCATCGTGACCGGGTTTTGATTTGACGGCGTAATTACCATCGATTCATCCGTGGCCGAGGCGGCCGGAGAGGCCTGATTATCGGCGGCGGTTTCGGTGAAAAGCTGAGCGGTGGCGCTAATCAAGGCGGCAAACGATGCACCCGGATCGGAAATATCTTCCGTCTGAGCGGCAGCTTCGGCGGCGTCCGCATCCACTTCGGACGTGATCGCAGTTGAATCAACCATTGGCGTATATCCGAACTGCTTCGTGCCATCGGGAAGCAGCGAGAAGGGCGTTGGCGGGTTCACGCTCACCCGCGCTTTCACCGCGTCTTCAATGGACTTGAGACGGGTTTCCCGGGCGTTGAGCTGCGCTTCCAGGCGCGATCCGATTGCTCTGAGTAGGTCTTGGGCCATGTTCTTTAGGTCGTGAGGACTGCGCCGTTGCCAACGCAATCTTGAGCCCCATTGCCGGGGCACTGACTGAAGCTTTGTGGATTCACAAAGCGAGTGGTAAAGCACAAACCATGCCGTTCGATGCAATTGCCGCCGAGTGGAGGCATTCGGCACTCTTTTCGTACTAGCCACGGATTTGTCCGCGCTGCCTTTTTGCGCATGCCAATTTCCTGGTCTCAGCACTACACCCCGCTCGGCTCACTCGGTCTGTCCGCCCTGGTTGCAGCCCTCCCCGTCGTCGTGCTGCTCGCGCTGTTGGGCATCTGGCACGTACGCGCGCATCTCGCGGCCGTCGCTGGCTTGGCCTCGGCGCTTGGCATCGCCCTGTTCGTGTTCGGCATGCCCGCAAAACTTGCGTTCGCGGCGGTCGGCGATGGCGCATTGTACGGATTGTTTCCCATCGGTTGGATCGTGCTGAACGCAATTTTTGTGTACAGCATTACTGTCGAAACCGGGAAGTTTGATATCATCAGACATTCTGTGGTCAACATTGCCGCGGATCGACGAATTCAAGCGCTGCTAATTGCGTTCTGCTTTGGCGCATTTGTTGAAGGCACTGCTGGTTTCGGAACACCAGTCGCAATCTCAGCTGCGATGTTGATCGGTTTGGGATTCAAACCACTTCCCGCCGCGGGATTATCACTCATAGGAAATACAGCTCCCGTTGCGTTTGGCGCGTTGGGTGCGCCTATCATTGCGCTAGCGGGTGTTACGCAGTTACCGCTGAACGATTTGAGCGCGATGGTTGGAAAACAGCTGCCAGTGTTTGCGTTCATCATTCCTTTTTGGCTCGTATGGGTGATGGCCGGCTGGCGCGCCATGAAAGAAGTGTGGCCCGCATGTTTTGTGGCGGGGCTGAGCTTTGCGATTGTGCAACACTACGTCAGCAACAACTTCGGGCCAACGCTGGTGGATATTCTGGCGTCACTCACGTCCATTGTCTCGCTTCTGATTCTGTTGCGCTTCTGGCAGCCGCGCACGCTGTGGCGTTTTCCCGATGATATTGAAACTGATGCGGACGTCGCGATATCACGCGCGCATGTGCACACGCCCGCGCAAATCATGGTCGCGTGGATGCCGTGGGTTATTCTCTCGGTGTTGTTGTTCATCTGGGGATTGCCCAGTGTGAAAACGTGGCTCAACGATTTGAGTCAATTCAAATTTGCAGTGCCGTATTTGCATCAGGCGGTGCAACGCACGCCACCAGTTGTGTCTGTGGTCAAATCCGAAGATGCGTTCTTCGTTCTCAACTGGTTGTCCGCCAGCGGAACGGCGTTGCTGTTGACCGGAATTATTTCTGGCCTGTTGCTGGGGCTCAATCCAATTCGGTTAGTGCGCACGTATTGGCAAACTTTGATCAAGGTGCGCTTGTCGCTGGTGACGATCGCTGCAATGATGGCGCTGGGTTATGTCACGCGTTATGGCGGACTTGATGCAACAATGGGACTCGCCTTTGCACAAACGGGCGTTCTGTTTCCGTTCTTCTCACCACTGCTTGGCTGGCTGGGAGTTGCCGTGACGGGTAGTGATACGGCGTCCAACGTGTTGTTCGGAAATCTGCAGCAGATTTCTGCGCAGCAGGTTGGCGTTTCACCATTGCTTGCCGCGGCTGCGAACAGCAGCGGTGGTGTGATGGGCAAGATGATCGACGCGCAGAGTATTGTGGTCGCGAGTGTCGCTACCGGGCAGCAGGGGCAGGAAGGCGAAATTCTGCGATACGTGTTCTTTCACAGCCTCGCGCTGGCGTGTCTGGTGGGATTGTTGGTGCTGGGAATGGCACGGTGGGGGAGTTGAGGAGGGCGGTAGTCGAATTTCAGCTCGGGGCTCATCACGCTAGCGTGCGACGGCGCGTTTGCTGGGCAAAGTGCGCGAGGCAGTTGACGCCGAAGTAATACATCATCACGCGGCAAACGCAGGCTCACACTACAATCAATACTTCAGTGGATATCCAGGACGCGCGCGACGTACTCAACGTAAACGGATCTCAACTTCCAGCCTCGCGATTCGAAAACGTCGCGCTTGCGAATTCGGTCTTCGACGACGTCGATCTGCGGCAAACGACGTTTACGAATGTCAATCTTTCGGGCACGTCGTTCAGCAATGTGAACATGACAAACGTTGCGATCACGAACGCAAATCTTACGGGAATGACCGTGAATGGCGTTTCGTTACAGGAAATGATTCAGGCACACCGGGAGCGCGCGAAAAAAGATCCAGCGCCAGGTCAGTGATGCCGCCGAACGGGCGTCGTGCTGTACGCGAAAGACCTGTTTGTGTTGAACGCGTTTTTTCAGCGCCTGCTGATGCTCAATGATGACGCGGTGCACGTTGCACCTGATGACGTGACGCAATACGACCGTGTTTCAGTTCGTGCTGGTACAGATCTCCACACAAATCGCGGATTCAATTGTGATAGAAAGTCCGCCTCAAATACGTACCAACGTACCCGTCAAACTTGTTTTTGAGGTCGCGAGCATCGCAGCGTCGCGCGCGAGCTTTCCGCAATATAGCGGCGAAGTCTGGACCATCGAACGTGCGTGGGAGTTTGACAGGTGCCGCGTGTGCTGGCCCTGGGCTTTGTCGTGATGATGATATTCGGCGTCGCGCCGCATGTTTTGCCTCGATTTGCGGGCGTCGCCCTTATCCATGACAAAACGCCGATCATCCGCTTGTGGTTGGCCGCCGCCTGCCACCGCTCAGCTACTGCATCCGAATACTAGAACTGCTCGCCTCGTTGCTCCCGGATACCGCTGCCAACCCCTCGAATCCGCGACCACATAGTGTAAAAGAATAATGCAATACCGCCAATCTGCGCGGTGCCACTGGCGACGACGGCCCAGCGAAGCCATTGCTGGTCGTGAAACGTTCGCAATAGTTCTCCGCTAACCCGTGCCGCCGTGCCAATCGTCAGGCACCAATACGCGATGTTTACAAGGCGCACGTCATAACGCGCATCGTCCTTTGCCGGACGCGGAAACATCCAGAGCGCAACGCCGAGGATCATCATCATGACGAAGCCGATGAGGATCGCATGCGTATGCGCGCTTACGAGATATTGTGATGGAAATGATCCGGCAAGTTCCCGTCGAATCATCATCCATCCACCAAGCAACAATCCACCAATAAGAAAACCGATTGCCGTTTTGAGGAACCTTCGCACCAATGAAGTCACAACGGCTGGGCTACACGTAAGCCGGGACGCGGGGTAATTATCGCCAGCAACAACAATTCTGTGCCAGCCGCACGCATACTGTGTGCTTCGTTGGGATCGTACGCGAACAAATCTCCGGCTTTACAAGGCTGCTCGACAGACGCGCCATTCAACTCGCCGGAAACAAACCCATTGCCTGCGAGCACGGAAAGGAATACCGACGATGCGTTTCGATGCGATGGCACACTTTGTCCCGGACTGAGACGGAAAGTAACGAGGCGTGCGTCGGGCCTGTCGCTTAAGACCGCTGTTGCGGGTCGCGACGGATTGGTGGAGACTGCGTGTTGTGCAGACTCCAGTGGGGAGAGTGCAATCATATGACGTAGTCTTCCGGTTCGGTCGGGATTTTCCTGGGCGGTACAGTGCAGGGCAGCACCGCAACAAGAAGATCATCCGGACTCAACCCCGCGTTTTGTGCGGCCACATCAAGTGTCTGCATGCCGCCACAACACGTGTCGACGCCGAGATTGTTGAACAGCAATACGGACATCGGGAAACAACGCATTACGTCGTTCACGGTCCAGGAAAGAGTCGGAGGTTGCATTGAACAGGTCTGAGTAAATGTTACATTCAGCAGCGGACACAGTTTCGCCAGTCGACGAAACGTCGCTCGAAAACGAATTTGCAGTCTTACTGCAATAACTTCCGTAGCTGTCGGAATGTTTCGGTCGTTTGACCAAGCTCCGTCTGCTGGTGTACGACGTGGCCACTGGAGTCCAGCACCGTGAGCGCGTTCGTGTGTGCCAGTTCGCCATTCTGTTGCGATTGGTACCGCACGTTCAGCGCGATCGTCAGTTCCCGGACGCCGTCCGCGGTACCGGTCAACAGAGTCCACCGCGCCGGATCAAGCCCGAGACTCGCTGCCCATTTGGAAAGACTTTCGGGCGTATCGCGTGACGGATCGAGCGACACGAGCACGAATCGCACATTATTGTGTGGGTTTTCCGGAAACCGATCCTCAATGCGTTTGAGTTCCGAAATGACGAGCGGGCACGTTGCATGGCAATTCGCGTATACCATCGCCATCACGCGGACGTGTCCGGTCAGGGCGGAGAGGTGCAGAGTGTCACCATGCTGATTACGCCACACCGATGGCAACTCGTAAACTGAGTATTGCTCCGTTGAAATCGTGCTGATCGTTTGAGTTGCGGCCGACGATGCGGGATGCGCGGTGGAAGTTGTTTCACGACATGCCGAGCCCATAGCGCTAAGCGCGAACGTGATGACGAGTCCGAAGTCGACAGCGGTGCGGGCTTTCATCGAAATGAATTGGGTGTTATTCGTGAACGATCGCGACAGTTAACTCGCGCATCGAAAGCCAAAAGTTTCGAGCGTGGAGCGACCGCTGAGACCGGCGCGCATGGCGTAACGGAGGAATGCGGGATAGTTCGTTGGGTCAACCGCGCCAATCGCGGCGCTTGCACAGAACAGGTTGTGATCGAGTTCGCCAACATTGCGTGAATCGGACGACAGGAGGACGCTGTTGAAATCATCCACCCACTCCCAACCAATGCCATGCATGCCGCGCAGTCCGTAGGCATTCTCCTCGCCTGCGGAAACAATGCGGTGTGATGCGGTACGGGTTGCGTACAGTGACAAAATCAGCTGTACGAAGCCTGCGTCGCGTGCTGCATACCGCTCGGTACGACTCGCAGATGCCGCATACTCCCATTCCGCGACGCTGGGCAACCGTGCGCCGCGCGCGCTGCAATAAGCGCGCGCCGCATACCAGGAGAGTCCAGAAACCGCGCGTTCCGGATTGGTGTCGCCGGTGTCGAGGTCATCACTCCAGTCTGAGAGATAGCCACTGCGCTCCGCGAACAACGGACGAACCTGCGAGCGACGCCATTCGGGATATTTCCGAACAAAGTTCGAGAACGCACCGCGTGTTACGGGATCGCGATCCATGCGAAATGCCTGCACTGGTGTCGGTGCGTCGCCGCGATGACCGTACAGCGGTTGGTAATGTCCGGCCGGAATGACGACCATGGGAACTGCTGTCTGAATAATCAGCGCGAGTGCGGCAAGCGTAATCATTTAGCTGAGTCTCCTGGCTCAGTGAATCGGCATGGGAATGCCCTTGATCTGGTTGTACACCAGCTTGTTGTCTGCGCCAACCACTTTGATCGTGCCAAGCGCGCCTTTGTTGAACGCGCGGAAGATTGCGTGATCGATGAAGGCAAGCGTACCGGCCTTCTCTGCGCGAAACTCCACGATCGCCGAGCCGCCTGGTGGGATAAGCGTTGTCCCAACATTCTGTTGCGTAATGCGACTGCCGCCCTCGCCATACACGTTGTCAAAAATTTCGCCAATGATGTGGAACGAGCTGCTGAGATTTGGGCCGCCGTTGCCGACAAACAGACGAACACTTTCACCAACTTTTACTTCAGGACTTTTGTCGCCCGTAAGCGCGCCAACCGAGCCGTTGAACACAACGTAGCTTGGCTGTTCGGCCGCGCCCTTTTCCATGTCAAGCGTGCCTGGTTTGCCAGCGTCGCCGGGCTTGACGTAAAACTCCGACTGCATGAGGTACAGTTCACGATCGACTTTCGGCAGTCCCTCTTCCGGTTCGACCAGAATGAGACCGTACATGCCATTCGCAATGTGCATTGGCACCGGCGACATCGCGCAGTGATAGACAAAGAGTCCCGGGTTCAGCGCACGGAAGCTGAACGTTGAGCTGCCGCCGGGAATAGTTAGCGTGGCCGCCGCACCGCCGCCCGGGCCTGTTACGGCGTGCAGGTCGATGTTATGCGGTGCGGTGCTGTGCGCGTGGTTCTTGAGCGTGAACTCAACGAGGTCGCCCTGACGCACGCGGATGAAACTACCGGGAACACTGCCGCCAAATGTCCAGAAGGTGTAATCAACGCCGTCTGCCAACCGCATTGTCTTTTCGATGGTCTCAAGCTCGACCACCACTTTGGTGGCGTGCGTGCGAGTGATCGGAGCAGGAACATTTGGTGCGGTTGTTAGCACGGCGCGTTCGGTGCCGACGATTTCGGGCAACGCGCGTATGGGGATGCCGCTCCCATTGCCGCCTGTCGGAAAGAAACGTCCAGGAGCTCCCTTCAAGGCGTACGCCCCGGCCAACAAGCCAAGCGTGCCGGCAATTACAACCGCCACCGTGCGCCAGGCGATCGGGAAGTTTGGTACGTGGAGTCTGGGGGCGGTCATAACTGTGGTCTCGTCAGATGTGATTTCGAATCGGTAGCTCAAGTCGAATACGAATCTCGGTCTTTGAGACGTCCTGTAAGGTCAGTGAAGTCCTGAAATGTCGGGTGAATTTCCCCTACAAAGGTTGGGCGTTTGTCTGGCATGCGCGAGCGCAAACCGACAAAGCGCGAAAACGTCGAACGCGCAATTCATGTACGGCGCCGAAAACAATCTCAGAGTTTGTGGAGTGGTTCGGCGCAGAGGTTGGCATCAATCGAGAACCTTTACGTGGCCCACCATGCCGAGCATCGCGTGCGGATCGCACTGGAAGAAGTAACGTCCAGCCGAGAACGGCACGAGCAAGTCGTAGGTTTGATCGGGCAATTGCAACATGTCGCTCGGATCGGGAAGGTTCGCAGCGCCCGGATTGGAGTCCGGAAGAAAGTGAATGTTGTGCACGCCAGACTTGAGTGTGAATCGAAGTACATCACCGCGATGCGCAGTTATATCATTCGGCTTGAAGTAATTGCCAACGCCATCACTGTAAACTTCGATGCGAACAGTATCGCCCGTTGCACTGACAGTCGGG
>JBDTTO010000097.1:0-8477 GCA_039930585.1 Gemmatimonadaceae bacterium | reverse complement strand
CGAATCGAATGGAGCAAGCATGCCGGAGCCGCTTGCGAGTTCGGGAACCGCGATTGGCGGAGCACCCGTTGATCTCGTGCTCCTGGATGCCGGTTCGCCGACAGGTTCCGCCAACAGGCGCTTATGCACCGCGCCGACGGTCATGGTGCGCGACACCTACGGCAATGGCGTAGCATCGGTCGCCATCGCATTTGTACCGAATGCCGGTTCTGGCAGCGTTGACGCAACCACCGTGCTCACGTCTTCCGACGGTACTGCAAGCGTCAACGGCTGGAACTTGAGCGCCAACGCAACGCAAACGCTCGTGGCATCAGCCGCCGCGCTTCCGGGCAAACAAGTGTCGTCCACCGTCACGCTCGTGCCGGCAGCAAACTTTGGAATTTGCGCGCGCTTTATTGGTGAAGGTGGTACGGCGCGTTAACGACTCGCGATCACGCGCGCCGTCGCGAAGTGGCAGAGCGTCATTGTTGGCCATGTGCAAACAACGCGACTCGACACGCGACAGTTCTCGGGCAAATGTTTTGCTGCACAGCCGGTCATCAACGAAGACGTCGAAGATCTCTTGCTGTTTGTACAGCTTGCGCCGATTGATGGGCCGAAAAACATCATTGGACAAGCGGGACCGTGCGCCGTGCATTTGCCAGCGTATCTCACGTTGATGGGATTCCTGCAACTCGATGTCGCCGATCTTGATTTGATGTTGACCGAAGGCACGCTCGACAACGTGGTGCTGCATGAAATCGGACACATCATCGGAATCGGCACACTATGGGGACAGATAACGAGCTCGTTCAGTCGCAATCTGCTGACAGGTTCGGGCGGATCTGATCCGTACTTCATTGGGGCTGTGTCGCGTGATCAATTTGCACTGCTGTTGCCCGCGTTTTCCGGAAACCCGGTGCCAGTGGAGAATTGTATCACGGCAGCCGGCGCGACAATTCCGGGATGTGGCGCCGGCACACGTGATTCACACTGGCGAAAGTCGGTGTTCAACACGGAGCTGATGCAGGGTTATTCAGATCCCAACATGCCAATGAGCAAGGTCACGATTGGGTCGCTGGCCGATCTCGGCTACATCGTCAATCTGAACGCGGCTGATCCATTCTCGTTGCAGAGCGCTCTTCGCGCATCGAGTGCGTCTGAGGGCACACCACTCTTCAACGACATTGCAGACACGCCAATCTGGGGCGTTGAAAGGAGCGGCAAGTCCATGCTGGTACGCTCGGCGATCAATCCGCTTAAGCGTTATTAGGCGATATTAGGCGATTCCAGACGCGCGCGTGAACGAGGTGTTTGTGTTCCGGCCGTTACGCGGCGCGGTATTCATGTGACGCCTCTGTTCACGACCGACACGCAAGGGCTGCTTTCGCGATGGACGCCACTTCGGCGCTGAACAACAGTCAAGTTATTGACTGTTGTTCTTTGTTTCAGGATTAGTTCGACGACATGCGTTCCCACGCCACTGTTGCAACATCGGCTGGCAGCGCAAACGATTCGCGCACAATGTATTCAATCGTGACGGACTGGCGTGCCGAGATCGGACTTGTGCGCGTCGGTGATGGCATGGGCGTTAATCCGTACATGCGTGCCAATACCGTCAAGCGCAGCATGTGAAATGGATCGCTCACCAACAGCACGCGCGGCGATTGCGCGCTTGTGTCCGGTCGCAACAACAACGCCGTGCCGCGAATGGATGCAAGTGTAGTACGACTGGTACTTTCGAGCATGATCGCCGTGACCGGCACGCCTTGCTTCAACGAGTAACGTTGTCCGGCGACGGCTTCACTCACCGCATCACCTGCGCGACGGCCGCCCGTAAACAACAACTTTGGCGCCATGCCGGCTTTGTAGAGTTGCACCGCGTGATCGAGTCGTGCCTTCAGTACCGGCGACGGACGTCCATCGTATTGTGCAGCGCCGAGAACCACGATCACATCGGCTTTGGCAGAGGCGTCACGCTCCGCCCACAACACGATCGCTGCCAGCGTCAGCAGCCATCCCGTTACGGGTGTGAGGAGCACCCACATAAGAAACCTTCTCTGCCGGCGGGACATTGTTCGAAACCTACACACGCAAACGCGCACGCGCGCGGTCGATTTCATTAACCGTTACTCAAACGGCGTGCGTTCGGGTGCGTTCAGTCTGAATTTTTCGTCCCAACGGCGATTTCGGAGAGATCAAACGTGTGTTCGTGCACGTCAGCGGTTTCTGGCGCCAACTCAGCCAATCGTGCGGGAAGTTTTTTGCAGCGAGGGGCAAACCCATTTCTATTGCACTAGATCGGGCGAATGTCACCAGGGCTGGGTGCGTCGACGGTGTAACCTTCGCTTCGGAGGGCGATTGCAAACGCATCCTGCGCTTCGGGTTCGCCATGCACGAGATGAACGCGTGGCGTGTCACGCCCCACACGTTTTCCATCGTCACGAATGGCATTTATCCACGCGCGAAGTTCGGTGCGATCACCGTGCGCGCTGTAGCCGTTCAAAATCTGCACATCCGCACGCAGCGGCACTTCGTCTCCAAAGATGCGAAGCGTTTGACGACGTTCGACAATGCGACGACCCAGCGTATGTTCGGCCTGGAATCCAACAATCAAAATCGTGTTGCGCGGATCATCCGCACCACGTAACAGATGGTGCAAAATGCGTCCCGATTCGGCCATCCCCGATGCCGCAATAACAACCATCGGACCGATGGCAGAATTCAATGCTTTTGATTCGTTCACATCGCGCGTGAATTTGAGTAGCGGAAACGCAAACAGATCGTTGGTCATGCGAACGAGATCTTCATTGTGATCAAATACTTCGGGATGCAACTCGAACACCGCCGTCGCGTTGAAGGCGAGCGGTGAATCGATGTAGATCGGAATCGAAGGAATTTGACCAGCGCGATGCAGCGAATGCAGATCGTATACGAGTTCCTGCGTGCGTCCAACAGCGAATGATGGAATGATTGTGCGTCCACCACGCGCCGACGTTTCGCGCACAACACGTGCCAGATGTTCGCGCGCACCGTGCACCGACTCGTGATCGCGGTTGCCGTACGTGGATTCCATGATCACAACATCGGCGCCGCCCTTTGGCGGAGCTGGATCGCGAATAATGGCCAAACCCGACCGACCAACATCTCCTGAAAACACCAGACGTTTCGTTTCGCCGTGCTCGGTAACTTCGAGAATCACGGATGCGGAGCCGAGTATGTGTCCGGCTTCGACAAATTGTGCTCGAACGCCGGGCACGACGTCAAACCATTTTTCGTACGGCACACCAATCATCTGTTTTTGTGTGCGCGTCGCGTCGTCCATCGTGTACAGCGGCTCCGCATGTGGCTGTCCGCGTTTGGCCAGGAACTCTGCATCCCGTTCCTGAATGTGTGCAGAATCGGCCAGCATAACGGCGCACAAATCGCGCGTGGCTGCCGTGGCCCAGATCGTATGCCGAAATCCCTGCTTGACGAGAAACGGCAGTCGGCCGGCGTGATCAATGTGTGCATGCGAGAGCACAATCGCGTCGAGCTTTTCCGGATCATACGGAAGTTTTTCATTCTTGCTGCGCGACTCGCTGCGGTGCCCCTGAAACATTCCGCAGTCGAGTGCGACCACATGTCCGTTGACGTGCAGCAGGTGGCAGGAACCGGTGACTTCGCGCGCGGCACCAACAAATTCGATATGCAAGGGAGTGTGGTCGAGGGGAATACGCAGTCAAAGCGACTGCGCGCCGATTTACCGTTTTACTACTTCAAACCAAATACCAAAATGCGGCTTTTGTTCGCACTGCCAGGCCAGATCGGTGATTTCATTCCGCTTGCAACGGCGATGAGCTGTCGTCCACCCGCACTGTAGCTG
This sequence comes from Gemmatimonadaceae bacterium, assembly GCA_039930585.1. GTDB lineage: Bacteria > Gemmatimonadota > Gemmatimonadetes > Gemmatimonadales > Gemmatimonadaceae > Gemmatimonas. Next base: position 4,633 of record JBDTTO010000097.1, on the reverse strand, counting down.
ATGATGCCGCCGCCCGTGGATTGGCCCGTGTTGTTTTCCCAGAGCACTTTGCCACTATCGGCGTCGAATGCGCGCAACTGTCCGCCCATGTCGGCGCTTAACACCAATCCACCAGCCGTTGGTGTAACTGCAGCGAGAATCGGGCGCGTTGCTGCAAAACGCCATTTCATCGTGCCCGTTTCTGCGTCATATGCTGTCAGCCAGCCTTTCGCCTGCTCGGGCGGATCCATGAGGCTCTTTGAATTCTCGTCGGCACCAAACCACGCGGCGCCAATCTTTGGAATGGGCACGTTCGCACTTTTTTGCAGCTGCACAGTGGCGCACCAATCCACAGCACCCACGTACAAGGTGTTGAACGCCGGAGAATACGCAGCGCCATTCCACTCCGATCCACCCTGGATCCCCGGACAGAAACGCGTTTTTTTCGTGCGCGACAACGGTGTTGTTGATTCCTTGCGTGTCGTGGTGGCGACGTGATACAACACCGGCAACAGCAAGCTGTCGGGTGCGCCCGTAATCGCGGACGTAACGTGTGCACGATCAAGCACCGTCAAAAATCCATCTTTGTTGGCCGACGCAACGAGTTGCTTTCCCGATGTTGTGGTGAAAAGCGCGGGCGGTGAATCAACGTCCCAATCGTGAATGTCCTGCTTCACAATTTGATTGTACGCGAGCATGCGTCCCGACTTCGCTTCCAGCGCAATCACAGAGTTCGTATAGAAGTTGTCGCCGGCGCGGACTTCAATATCAAAATCCGGCGCGGGATTTCCGGACGGCACGTACAACACACCGTTCGTGGAGTCGTAAGTGAATGACGTCCAGAATGCACCGCCGGAAATGGGCACGTGCGGCGCGTTTGACCACGTTTGACGCGCAGGGCCGCTATCGGGAACCACGTTGAACTTCCACGCCACATGTCCGTCGTTCGCATCAAGCGCGTACACATGACCGATCACGCCAACGAGATCACCACCGGCGTTGCCAACAAACACCATTCCATTCGCGGCGATCGGCGCCATTGGAATCGTGACACCTGGACCCTTTGCATCAATCGTGTGATCCCACAACGTTTTGCCGTCGGTGGTATCAAGCGCAATGACGTGTGCGTCGGACGTGCCGCGATACAATCGTCCCGCGTGATACGCGAAACCGCGATTGACACCAAGTGCGCTGGGCGTGTCGCTATGACGAACAACTTTCCACTTTTCGGCGCACGTGCTGGCGTCGACGGCGTAGGAAATTGTATCCGTGGTGAAGTACATCGTACCGCCAATTACAATCGGGCCCGTTTGCAATGACGTGACTTCGGGCAGCGTATACGTACAAATCGATTTGAGTTGCGCAACGTTGGTGCGATCAATTTCGGCGAGCGGTGAAAAGCGATCGCCGGCAAGTGTGCGATTGTATGTACTCCAATTGCCGGGAGTCGCATCCTTGCTCACGGGCGCCGTCACCTTTGCGTCCTTCGAACCCGCGTCGGCCGATTTGTCTCCGCCGCAAGCATCAACCGCAAGCGCAGCCGTGGTCGCCAGAACAACCACTAACATCGAACGGGGTATTGACGTCATCGCGTCCTCCAGGGCTTGATCACCGTCGGCAGTCTGTGCTTGCGTTTGCATGCAGCGTTGATCTTCCCGATCACGGATGGCTGCCGCAAGAGTTGTCGGTTGAACGTAATGTTCGCCGCACTGCATCGCATGCACTAGAATAGTTCTCTACCCGACGGCTCACACTGGAGTTCATGCACGTGCCTGATTCAACTACGAATGATGCTCAACCAGTGGTGCCGGAAGCCCCGACGGCGAACACAGTGCCTGCGATTGCAACCGGTTCACACATTGTCGATGCGAATTCGGCCAACGACACGATCGAACTCGATCTCGTCAAAGGGTTCGCGCAGGAAGTGAATTGGGGCGTTTCCGGCGCCACCACGATGGTCATCGACGAACCCGAGCCACTCGGCGAAAACCGTGGGCCCAGTCCGGCGCGTGTACTCGCTGCTGCGCTGGCGTCCTGCCTGGGCGCGAGTCTCTTGTTCTGTCTCAAGAAATCGCGCATTGACGTGCTGGGATTACACACCACCGCTTCGGTAGCGTTAACGCGCAACGACAAAGGGCGACTGCGCGTCGGAACCATCACTGTGCGTCTTGAGCCGGTCGTGCCGCTTGATCAGCAGCCGCGCATGGCGCGTTGTATTGAGGTCTTTGAGGACTTCTGTATTGTGACCGCAAGTGTGCGTGCGGCCGTCACGGTAGATGTCTCCGTGCATCCGGTGGCGCCGGCGTCGTAGCGGAGGACATCAGGGGGTCAGACCCTTTGATATTGCGCATGATCTCGCACCAAAACTGATATCAGGGGGTCAGACCCTTTGATCTTGCGCATGATCTCGCCCCGAAACTGGCGCGCTACCGACTGTGTTTGTACATCATGTCCACGAGTTCATCGTACATCGCACTCGCGGTGGGTTCGCCCGCTTTGATCGCACCCGTCGCACAATGTTTGAGATGATTGCGCATCAACTCGCGACCGACTGAACGCAGGGCTTCGTGCACTGAGGCAATCTGTGTCATGATGTCCGCGCAGTATCGATCTTCTTCAACCATTTTCTGCAGGCCGCGCACCTGTCCTTCAATGCGACGCAAACGTTTCAGGTTGCGCGTGCGGCCGTCTGCGTCAACGTGCGTGGCTTTGCGATCCGGTTCAGTCGCGTGATCGTGTACTGCACTTTTATCAGAAGCGTCTTGTCGCATCGCGATTGGGTTTGTCGGTTTCATGGCAGTATGGTCATCAGTTACGCTAGTCTTTGGGCCATCGTTAAGTATTGCGAGTGGTAACTGATCGAGCCTTTCACTTTTGTGTGCGCGACATTCACAGCGCTACTCGACGCAAGCGCAAACTGTTTGTCACAACGCTCACCGAGCTGAACGCCATGGCAGCGCTTGCAATCATCGGACTGAGAAGCAGTCCAAACGCGGGGTACAACGCACCCGCGGCGATCGGTATGCCAATCACGTTGTAGATGAACGCCCAGAAGAGATTCTGTTTCATCACCAGCATCGTACGACGCGACAGCTTGATGGCTTGCACCGCGCTCTGCAGATTGCCGCGCATCAGCACAATATCCGCCGCTTCAACTGCGATGTCCGCACCGGTGCCAATCGCCATGCCAACATCGGACTGAGCCAACGCCGGACTGTCGTTGATACCGTCGCCGATCATTCCGACAACTTTTCCTTCCTGCTGCAGTCGTTTGATCTCGCCGACTTTTCCCTCGGGCAGCAGTCCTGCGAGCACAGTGTTGATTCCGGCATCGCGCGCGATCGCTTGTGCTGTGCGTTCGGTATCACCCGTGAGCATGATGACTTCGAGCCCAAGGGCCTGAAATTCCGCGATGGCAGAACGTGATGTGTCGCGAATGGAGTCGGCGACAGCCAGCGCTCCGGACAATGCGCCATTAATCGCGACGTACAGCACCGTTTTTCCGTCGTTGTTGTACGTCGCGACTGAATCTGCTAACCCTGCGACATCAATGGCGTAGTCGGCAAGCATGGCCGAGTTGCCAACAATGACTGCGCTATCGTTTACGATGCCGTATGCGCCTTTTCCCGTCACCGACTGAAAGGCTTCGGGCGGAGTAATAGTCGCGCCCTTTTCACGCGCGTGTTTCACCACGGCTTCGGCCAAGGGGTGTTCACTCACCGATTCGAGCGACGCGACAAGCGAGAGCAGGGTTACGTCATCAAATTCAGCATTCGACGCGCTGGTAGTCCACTGCACGTCAGTCACTCGCGGTGAACCTTCCGTGATCGTGCCGGTTTTATCCAGCACCACCGTCGTGACATCGCCGGCACGCTGTAGTGTTTCGCCGCCCTTGATCAACACGCCCAACGATGCACCGCGTCCCGTTGCGACCATCACCGCCGTTGGCACCGCCAGTCCCATGGCACACGGACATGCGATGATCAGCACCGCAACCGCTGATGAAAACGCGCGCACCATTGGCGCCTGATCCGCGGCGAAATACCACACGCCAAATGTGATCACCGCAAGCAGCAGAATCACCGGCACAAAGATGCTGCTGACACGATCGGCCAATCGTTGAATCGGAGCGCGCGAACTTTGGGCGTCGCGCATCAGCTGCACGATTTGTGAAAGCACGCTGCCCGCGCCAACTGTTGTTGCGCGAAGACGGAAGCTGCCGGTTTTATTTACCGTTCCGCCAATGACGCGATCGCCAATTTGTTTGGTAATCGGCATTGCTTCGCCGGTCAGCATCGCCTCATCAACCGTGCTTGTTCCCGAGTGCACAACACCATCGACCGGAATGCGTTCGCCCGGGCGCACAACGACAATATCGTTGGTCAGTACCTCATCGATGGCGATATCAACTTCGCCGTCGCCGCGAACCACGCGCGCGACTTTCGGTCGCAACTGCACCAACGACTGCAGCGCCTGTGTGGTTTGTGTTTTGGCGCGCGCTTCGAACACGTTGCCCGTCAATACGAACGCGAGGATGATGATGACGGCTTCGTAGTACACGTCTGCTGGCACGCCGCGACTGGTAAACACATCGGGTGCAAATGTCGCAACTAATGAATAGAGAAAGGCCGATCCGGTGCCGATGGCGACAAGA
>JBDTTO010000096.1:0-8494 GCA_039930585.1 Gemmatimonadaceae bacterium | reverse complement strand
GCGTTTATCGTCCTCGGCCTGCTTTCGTTCGCCTTTAAAGGCGGAGTGAACTACAGCATTGAGTTCACCAGCGGCACGCTGATGCAGCTCAAGTTCGCGAGCGCTCCCAACGTTGGCGAACTTCGCGCAACGGTCGAAGCGGCCGGTGTCGACAATCCGGAAATTCAGCAATACGGCAGCCCCTTGGAATACACGGTGCGCGCTCGTGGCAAACACGACGCGGCCGCGCAGGCCACCGGTGCAGAATCCGTGTCCAAGATCATTCAGGGTGCGCTCGACAAGAAATACGGCACTGACAAATACTCGGTGGTTCGTACGGAAGCGGTCGGTCCGAAAGTCGGCGATGAACTTCGCACCGGTGCATTCCGCGCCATGATTATCGCGTCGCTCATCACGCTTATCTATCTTGCCATTCGTTTCGATTGGCGCTTTGGGTTGGCGGCCGTGCTCTCAACGGGCCACGATATTCTCGTAACGATGGCGTTTATCAAGCTCACGCATCTCGAGGTGTCGCTGACCGTTGTCGCCGCCATTCTCACGTTGCTTGGTTATTCGTCCAACGATACGATCATCATCTTCGACCGTGTTCGCGAAGATCTTCGCAAGCAGAAGAAATCTGAATCCTTCCGCGACGTACTGAACCGTGCGATCAACGAAACCTTGCCGCGCTCCGTGCTCACGCACGCGACAGTGTTGGCCTCAGTGCTTGCACTGTTGCTCGTCGCCGGCGAAGTGATTCGTCCGTTCGCGTGGGTTATGTTCTTCGGCATCTTTGTCGCAACGTTCTCGTCGATCTATGTCGCCGGTCCGTTGTTGCTCTGGATCGAACACAAGTTCCCGCGCTCCGGTACCACGCACTCCGATCTTGCGATGCGCGCTGGCTCAGCGCCAATCACGGATGCGGCAGCCGGCAAGCGTCCCGCACTCGCGAACTCGAAGTCAGTTCGCTAACCGTCGCTCTGGCGATGGTGGCTCACGCCGCAGTCGTCACACGGTTCACGGGCAATGTTTGAATTCGCCGACAGTCACACCCACCTCGCCGACGCCGCATTCACTGCGGACGTCGGCGATGTTGTTGAAAGGGCCCGAGGTGCGGGTGCCCGCGCACTCGTATGTATTGGCGAGTCACCCGCTGCCGCGCTGCGCGCGCAAGCCATCGCCGTTCGGTATCCCGGGCTCGTTTGGTTCACGTGCGGAGTGCACCCGCATGATGCGCACACCTGGCACGACGACAGCGATACCGCGGCGATTCGTGCGGCGGTTCAACAAGGTGCCGTTGCCGTTGGCGAGTGCGGACTTGATTATCACTACGATCATTCGCCGCGCGACTTGCAGCGTCACGCGCTCACGCGGCAGCTCGAACTGGCCGCTGAACTAAAGCGAGTCATCGTGCTGCATACGCGTGAGGCTGAAGATGACACGCATGCATTTTTGCGCGAAGCCGAAGCTGCTGGAGTAAAAGGCGTGCTGCACTGTTTCACCGGTTCGCACAAACTCGCCGAAGCCGGACTTGCCGCGGGCTGGCACGTGTCATTCAGTGGCGTCGTCACGTTCAAGAAGTTTGATGACGTCGCGCTGCTCAAACTCGTGCCGGCCAATCGTCTGCTGGTTGAATCGGACGCGCCATACCTGGCGCCGGTTCCCAATCGCGGTAAACGCAATGAACCGGCATGGGTGGCCGCGACGTTGGTGCGCATTGCACAAGCACGTGAATGCTCGGTTGAAGAACTCGCGCTACAGACTCTGACAAACACGCGCGAATTTTTCAGCCTGCATGTACCAGAGGCTTCACCAGCGGTTACGATTCCACGGTAGTCACTCAGCGCACCATCTCACCACAACGACACTGCAATGCCGACAACCAGCGTACACAGCGACGACGCACCGAAGGCCATCGGCCCGTACTCGCAGGCAATTTCCGCGAATGGTTTTCTGTTCACAGCCGGACAGATCGCGCTCGATCCCGTCACCATGGAAATTGTGACCGGAGATGTCGCCGCGCAGAGCGAACAGGTATTGAAGAACCTGACAGCCGTATTGTCGGCTGCGGGCGCATCGTGGAGCGATGTCGTCAAGACGACGGTGTTCCTCCGCGACATGGCCGATTTCGCCGCCATGAACGCCGTTTATTCCCGCGTGCTCGGTGACTCACGTCCGGCACGATCAACCGTCGCAGTGGCTGGTTTGCCTCGCGATGTCCGAGTTGAAATCGAGCTCGTCGCCGCGATTCCATCTCGTTGATTCTGGTGTACAACGGCGCCATGCGTATCAAAGCCACATCCCTTTTGGGAACGCGGGTCAGATTCGGCGCCGTTGCGCTCCTGTTGACTATCTGCGCGACAAGCGCGCGTGCGCAGACTGGTGATACCACAAAGACACCGCCTGCCAAAAGAGATTCAACGACGAAAGTTGTTCCGCGCACGGTTCCGCCAATTCGTAGCGCAATTGTGCCCGCGCTCCGACCGCCGCCAATCACGCCAAAGCGCGCGTTCCTGTATTCGTTGATGCTTCCAGGGCTCGGTCAGGCCCGTCTTGATCGCGGTACAGCGGGCGCCCTGTTTGCAACCATCGAACTGGGTTCATGGGCAATGGTGAGAAAGTCGGGCACCGATCTCCGCCTGTCCCGTCGCTACAGTCAGGATTCGCTCGCCAACAACTACTTCGTCGGCGCCGACGGAAAACTCACTAAAGTCGGCACGTTCACCAGCGAGTTTCCAACGGAACTGGTCAACACGCGTCGACTGCATCGCGAAGACTGGTTGGCGGCACTGTTGTTTAATCATCTCATTTCCGGCGCTGATGCATTTGTCGCAGCGCAACTGTGGGACGTAAATCGCACCGTTGCGGTCAAGCCATATCGTGACGGCGCCGCGCTCGTCGCCACCATCCACTGGTGAGCACTGCAACATCCATCGCCAATCAGCCCATTGGCGTTTTTGATTCAGGAATTGGTGGACTGACTGTTGTGCATCAATTGATGCACCAACTGCCACACGAATCAATTATTTATTTCGGCGACACTGCGCGTGTTCCGTACGGACCGAAAAGCGCTGAGACGGTGAAACGTTACGCGCTGCAAATTGGCGAATGGCTGGTCACGCAAGGCGTAAAGGTTGTCGTCGTTGCGTGTAATACCGCAACTGCGCATGCACTGACGGCGCTTCGCGAAGCACTGCCGGTTCCGGTAATCGGTGTCATTGGTCCAGGTGCACGCGCTGCATTGGCTGCGACATCAGGCGGCGCCGTGGGCGTAATTGGCACAGCTGGCACGATCGCGTCGGGCGCGTATGAGCGCGCACTCAAGTCGTTGTCACCAACGCTGCAGGTGCACACGAAAGCATGTCCGCTGCTTGTGCCGCTCGTTGAGGAAGGCTGGACCGAACACGCCGCCACGCGATTGATCGTGCACGAGTATCTGGCACCACTGCTCTCGGCCGGTATCGACACATTGGTACTCGGTTGCACGCACTATCCATTGCTCGCTTCAACGCTTGCGGCCGAAGCCGGACCTAACGTTCGACTTATCGACAGTGCACGCGAAACGGCGGCGGAGACTGCCCGACTGTTGCAGAAAAATGGCTGGGAGCACTCGGCAGATTCGGCAGACGCACTAAAACCGCACTATCGGTTTGTCGCTTCAGACGCGCCCGATCATTTTTTACGTCTTGGACGGCGTTTCCTCGGCGACACGATCGACCATGTTGAGCACCTCACTTTCGCCTGAAGCATTCCAGGCGAGTCGCGTAATGCGGTCTTCGTCAATGCGCAAATACTGCTGGTCGATGTACCACGCGCCGGCGTTCGCATACACGCCGTAACCCGCGCGCTCCAAACGAGGCACGTGTGTGTGTCCGTGCATTACCAGATCAGGACCATTCGGTTCAGACAACCGAGTGGTTGCAACTTTCAGCAGTGCGCTGCCACCATCGCGCGCGCGCTCGTGTCGACTTTGCTTTGATGACTTCATCGCAATCGCCGACGACCAGGTTGGATGCAACCAGCCAAAGGCGCGAATCGCGAGCGGATTTCGCAACACGGTTCGCAGCCTTCGATACGGGGCGTCTTCTTTTTCGCGCAGGCCATCGCCATGCGCGAGTTCGGCTCGCCAGCGCCCAATCGATCCGTGCCACGGACTCAACGTGTATTGTGCGCCCGTTTCTGCTTGCAACACGTCGCCGCGCCAGCAATCGTGATTGCCACCAATCCACACCACGGGAATTCCCGCGTCGGTCAAATCGGCAATAGCGGCCAACACCCTGAACCCTTGACGCGGCATCGCGTATTTCCACGCAAACCAGAAGTCGAAGAGGTCACCCATAATTATTACGGATTTCGCCTCGACGCGAGCGCGTCGAAGCCAGGCAATTAACTCACGCTCCGATTCGGCCGACGCGATTCCAACATGCGCGTCTCCCACAACGAAGCATGGCGTAGGCAGATAGGCTGGAGGGGCAGATGTCACGGAACGGAGTCTAACCCGTGCCCATCATCACGACAATTCGAGGGCAAACTTGAGCTAAACGGGTCACACGGCGCATCTTCAGGCATTCAGAACTCGCTCGATCTTCTTTCGCTTTAGCGGAGTGCAGTTTTTGTCCATGATGCCTGTTGAATCCATCACCGATCTGCGGGTCCGATATGCCGAGACCGACCAGATGGGCGTGGTGTATCACGCCAACTATCTCGTCTGGTGTGAGATTGGCCGCACCGATCTCATCCGCTTACTCGGCAAGCCGTATTCTGTTTTCGAACAGGAAGGTGTTCGGTTGGCGGTTTCGGAAGCAAACGTGCGATTCAAGGGCTCCGCGCGTTACGATGACGCGATTCGGGTATATACAACCATCACCGATGTGCGTTCGCGTTCAGTCACCTTTGCGTACCGCATCACGCATCAGGAGCGAGGCGTGACGCTGGTGACGGCCGCGACTGCGCTTGTTGCACTCGATCTCGAGGGTCGCCCCGTCACAATGCCTGCAGACCTGCGATCCATGCTTGCCGATGCCATTACTCCCGCCACCTCATGACTAATCCCGTCAGCGGTACGTCGAAGTCGAATCGCTCCCGTGCGCGTACGATTGCACTTCGCGTGATTGGCCTTTCTGTCGCGGCGCTTTCGTCGTCCGCGTGCGCCGGATCGAATGCTGGATCAGCTTCAGCCAACGGTGCAGGCAACGCCGAGGTTCAGCTCGAAGCCCGGCTGCTTCAGATGACCGATTCGCGCAAGCTCGACACCGTGCTCGTCGATGGATTGCTGACCACCGGCGGAACTGAGTTACGCGCTCGTACAGCGTTGGCAATTGGCCAGGTGCAGGGACGCGCGCGTTACGCGCGTTTGCGTCAGCTCCTGGTTGATTCAGATACAGCAGTTGCGGCCAACGCCGCATTTGCATTGGGACTGGGCAAAGACACGAGTGCGATTGTTGCACTCGCGCGAGCGTTTGCGGGTGCGCCGGATCCGGTGGCAATCGAAGCGGCATGGTCACTGGGCGATCTTGGCGAACCGGCAAAATCTGTGCTCGCACTCGCGCTCGGCGAAGGAAGTGCACAGCCTCTCGTGTCGAGCACCGCTGCGCAGCGAAACGCGCCGGTACGCGCCGCAATGATCACGGCAACAAGCAAGTTGCGTAATCCGCCCGCCGCTGTGTTGTTGCCATGGTTGAACGACGCGGATCCGCGTGTCGTTCGCGCAACCGCGTATGTGTTCGCACGTACGCGCGCGCCGGGCGGTGTGCGTGCACTGGCCGCGCTTCGCAACAGCAGCGACGAAGAAACGCGTCAGCACGTCGCTCGCGCATTGGCGAAATCACAAGCGGGAGATTCGCTGAGTGCACGTGCAATGGAAGCGCTGAACGTCCTTGTGACTGATACAAGTGCACGCGTGCGCGTAAACGCAATACGTGCATTGGCATCATACGGCGCGCCAGTGCGTGAAACTGTGCTGCGCGGTTTACGTGACAGCGATGGAAATGTTCGGGTGGCTACAACAGAAGTATTGTTGCCGCTCTTGGGAACCGATGCAACCGCCTGGAAATCTGCGTGGTCTGTTGACTCGACATTACAGGTGAGAATTCTGATGCTGGCGGGTGCGCGCCGAGTTGGTAGTCTGGCGTTGCAGCCGTCTGAGGACGCGTGGAAGAAGTCATCGGATTGGCGTCAACGCAGCGCAGTGTTGGCCGCACGTCGTGCCGATACCGTCCACGCGACACGCATGAACGAAATTGCGTGGGCACTCAAGGATCCGGACGGTCGCGTACGCGAAGTTGTTGCGGGAATGTTGCGCGCGGTCGCCGCCAAAGATCCGGCGATGAAAGACAGCGTGGATGCCTTGTGGATGTCGATGCTGCCAGACCCTGACGTGCAGGTGCGCGCAACCGCGGTGCGTTCACTTATTCCAACGGCAAGCGCTCGCCGGGTTCCGGTCGTGATTGACGTGTACACGCGCAGTTTGCAGGACATCGACAATGATGTGCGTCTGGCGGCGATCAGTTATTTGCGTAGCGCCTGGGATCGCGACAGTGCCGGTTTCACGCCTGTTCTGCGTACGCGATTAACAACATTGGCGATCCCCAAAGATTCCGCCGAACGGGCCGGTGCGCGAAACGTCACGCCGCTTGCCGCGTGGAAATCCAGCACGCACACAATCGTTAGTCGGCCGCTTAGCGATTACGAGAATCTTGTGCGTCGGTACGTCCTGAACAGTGCGAAGCCGCTCACCGCTGTCGTGCATACCGAGCGCGGGGACATTGTTCTGTCGCTGTCCGGGCGAGAGACGCCACTTACCGTCGACAACTTCGTGCAGCTCTCCAAGCGCGGATATTACCGCAACACCTACTTCCACCGTGTTGTGCCCAATTTTGTGGCGCAGGACGGCGATCCGCGTGGAGATGGCAGCGGTGGGCCGGGCTATGCCATTCGTGACGAGCTCAATCGCCAGATTCACACGCGCGGTTGTTTGGCGATGGCACTTTCTGGACCCGATACGGGGGGAAGTCAGTATTACATGTGTCACTCCCCGCAGCCGCATCTGGACGGCCACTACACGGTCTTTGGTCACATCGTTTCAGGATACGATGTTCTCGACCGTATTGTGCAAACCGACCGCATCCTCAGCATCGAGATTCGTTGACGCCTCAGCCTCATTCACAACCAGCCCGTCTTCGTTCGCGATTTCGAATCGCAGTTTACGGGTTGTCCGCCACGTTGCTTGTCAGCGCGTTAGCGTGCGCACCGGCCGCTCGGCCATTGGTCGGAACACCAACCCGCGCCGGTTTGCCGGCAACGGCGCTGCCGCCCGGCAACCGTCAGATGTCGTTCACCTGGAAGTACAAAGACGACACGTTTGAAGCGAACGGCGTTGTGCGCGTCGCAGCTCCCAATCGCGCCCGGCTCGACTTCTTTCTGAAAAACGGAATTGGTGGCGGGATGGCGATTCTGGATGGTGACTCTCTCATCATCCCTGGAATTGACCTGGTCCGGCGATTCCTGCCACCGCTGCCCTTGTTGTGGGCCACTCTGGGTCGCCTGGCCGTACCGCCAACGCCTGACACAATCGCGCGCATGGATGGTGATACATTGCGCGCAGATCTTGGCGGATTTCGCGACAGCGACGGTGCTCGTGATGGCTCGCGCGTTTGGCGAGTCGCTTTTGCCGGCAAAGTGTTGACCCGCGTTGAACGGATCGACAAGGGCAAGGTGCAGGAGTGGGTGTATCGCGCGCTCAACGATCAGGCAGGAACCGGTGAGTTGCGGTACATGAACGAAGGCGGACGGCGCAGTTTGAGTATCAGCGTTTCAGAAACCCGTACGGTTGAGGCATTCGATGACGCAATCTGGCGCAAGCCATAACGTGAAGCCTTCGCGCACGTTTGTGCGCATGTGGCGCGCCGTGGTCTTGGCAACTCTTTTCTCTACCGCCGGCTGCTACAAGTTCAGCGGCGGCGGCGGATTTCCGCCCGATCTTAAAACGATCGCCATTCTACCGTTCGACAATCAGACAGCAACGCCCGAAGTACAGCGCGAACTCAATGAGTTCATGCGCAAGTCATTTCACGATCGTCTGAACTTGCGCGACGCGCCCGAAGAAAAGGCTGACGTCGTAGTTCGTGGCGGCATCGGAAAACTTGAAGTTGATCTTCCGGCGGGTGTCAGTGCCGACCCTCGTCAGGCCAATCTTTCACGACGTCGATTGCAATTGGTGCTCGACGTGGAAATCATGAACACAAAGACTGGACGGCCGTTGCTCAAGAACGCGGGCATGCAGAGCGAAGGCCAATATGCCGAAGGCCGTGAAGATGAAGGGCGCAAACTCGCCATCGAGAAAATAGTTGATCAGATGATTCAAGGAACGCAGTCGCAGTGGTAACGCTTCACAGCGCACGCCTGCCGGCCTCGAAAGTCATGGATTGGGACGCCGCGCTTGCGTGGCGTCAAACAGTGCGCGGCAGCGTGGTGTTCACCAACGGTGTGTTTGATCTCATCCACCGCGGGCATGTTG
>JBDTTO010000095.1:0-8510 GCA_039930585.1 Gemmatimonadaceae bacterium | reverse complement strand
GCGACTGATACGCTCTCGGACGTTCGCAACAAGATCAACAGCGCCAACACCGGCAGTACGCCGACGGGCGTGTCTGCAACCATTCTGTCCAACGGCAGTGGCGGCGGTCGCCTTGTGTTGACGCGCGATAGCGCTGGCGGCAGCGGAATCAATCTCACAGAAGGTTCGGGCGGACTTGCGCGCGAATTCGGCTTTGTTGATTCGCGCAGCAAAAGTGTTTCATCAACGACCACCGCGATTGCAACGGCGTTGGGTGTTTCGGTCGTACCCGCTCCGGCAACTATTCGTGTTGACGGTCGTGTCATCAATCTTGATCTCGCCGTTGATTCGATTGCAAGCATTGTATCAAAGATCAACGCGGCCGGCGGACAGGCGACGACGGAAACAAATTCCAACGGCGACACCACCGGATTTCAGATTGCGACTGACGGCAACGTAACTGTTGATCCGAACGATGCCGGCAGTCAGGCGGTGCTTGACGTGCTTGGGTTTGCTGCAGGCCAGTTTGGTGCGGTGCATCAGGCAGTCACCACGCAGGCGTTCACCGACGGCAGCAATGCGACGGCCACTGCCAGCACGTTGCTCACCGATCTGAACATTGGTGGTGTGGCTTCGGGTTTGGTTGCCGGTGATTCGATCAACGTGCGTGGTACGCGCGGTGATGGTTCGAACGTGACGATTGGTGTCACGATTGATCCGGGCGAAACCATGCAGACGTTGCTCGACAAGATCAACGATGCGTCGGCGGGTTATGGTGCCGGTTCACGCACGGCGAAAGCGGTGATGGGTCCGGATGGCGCAATTCATCTGACGGACGCAACGGGCGGCGATTCACGCCTGTCCATGTCGTTGTCGGCGGTAAAAGCCAACGGAGCATCAACGCCGTTCGCTTCGAGCTCGGTAACGTCGGTGGGTCGTCAGCGCGAAGTGAGCGCATCGCAGGATGCACAGCTTCGGGTGGATGGTGTATTGCTGACGCGTTCAACCAATACGATCACGGATGCCATCAACGGCGTAACGTTGTCATTGCAGAATGCCGAAGTCGGTTCGGTCATCGACGTTGACGTCACCAAGGACAACGCCAACGCGGTCAAATCGATTCAGGGGTTCGCGGACGCGTACAACAACCTGGTAAAGTTTTTCGAAGAACAGCGCACCGTGACCACATCGCCGTTATACGGCAATTCGACGCTGCGCAGCACGATGAGTGCGTTCACGAATTCGCTGCGCACGACCGTAGGCACGAACAGTACCTACAGTACGTTGCCCATGATGGGTGTATCACTGAACAAATTTGGCACACTTGACGTTGACGCCACGAAAGTGAAAGCGGCGCTCGACAGCAAGCCGGCCGAAGTGGAAGCGTTGTTCGGGTTGAACGGTGTCGGTCAGGCGTTTGTGACGGCGACCGACAACGCGACGCGATTTGGTACGGGAACAATCAGCTCACAAACGCAGAGCATCGACGACAGTGTTCGCAAATTGCGCACTCGTGCTGATGACGCCGCGCGCAAGCTCGAACTCCGTCGTGCCGATCTCGTTGCGCGTTATGCACAAATGGAACAGACTCTCAGTTCGTTGAACAGCACGAAGTCATATTTGGCCAGTGCAATCGCATCTTTGGCGTCAAGCTGATCGGTGTAGCAGCCGATACTGACAACTGAAGCGAATCAACAGTCGGGTCTTGTTTCCACGCCTCACCAGCAACAGATGTCTTATGCCACGCAGGTCGCAAGTTATCGCGAGATGGAAATTCTGTCCGCGTCTCCCGAGCGACTCGTAGTACTCTTGTTTGATCATTTGGTGGTTAATTTGCAGCGCGTTCGAATTGCAATTGATGGCAACGATGTAGTGCTTCGTACGACGGCACTTGGCAAAGCTCGCGCTATTGTGAGTGAATTGCTCGGTACTCTCGATTTCGATAAGGGCGGCAAGATCGCGAAAGATCTGAGCAGTCTGTACACGTTCCTGCTTGGCGAGATGGCCGAAGTCGGAATTCATCGCGACGCCCGCAAAGTCGAGCGTCTCATGCAGATCGCCGATACACTGCGTGCCGGATTTACCGGTGCGGCCAGTATCGTCGCTCCCGCTAAACGTCCCGCGTAATTTCCGTGCCTTCGAACGCTGCTCAACGAATTGTCGCATCAGTGCGAAAGGCTTCGTCCGCCCGTGCAGCAGCGGCGCGCGAAGCATTTCTGCTGTGCCAGACCTTCGATCAGCTGGCGTACGACGCGGTCAGCAGCATTGATGATCCGCAGCGCTTTTCCGACCTTCTCGCGCAACGCGATGACGTGCTGGCAATGCTGAACGATCATCTCATCACGCTGCGTCTGGAGCGTCCGTCCGCGGATGGTCCCGAATACGCTGGCGCTGAACGCGCGGCCGACACTGCGGATGATCTCATCATCCAGGTTCGCGAATCGCTCGAAGCGTCACTCGCGGCAACATCGGTGCTGACGGTGCGTGTTGCCGAACGGGCCGCTGAATTGCGGGAAGAAATCGCCGCGGTAAATCGTGGTGGCACTGCCCGGAACGCTTACACATCGCAGCAGAACATCGCGCTGCTTGACGGTCGTCGCTGAACATGGACATCACGAGCGACGTGGCCAAGCGGGAAGAAGCGGCCGGAACGCCCTTTGGGGCGATCCTGAAAGAAACGATTACCGAGATGGAAAGCGCCGAAGCCGCCGATCTGATCTTCGAGGATGTGATTCAGCGATTGTCTCTCGCGGCGCAACACGTTGTCACAGTTCAGGCGGGTGGTCCGCTGCCCCGGGTAGGAGGTTATGCCTACCAGACAAGCACCGTCACACCGCCGGCAATAACCAAGTCCCAGCTGGACGTGCGATTCTAGTCAGCTGATAGGCCTGGAAGGGCGGAGAAGGCCCACTGTGGGCCGAAACGCTAAAGTTTCGAAAGATGTATGCCGATAGTCCTCAGAGGAGGAGAAACCGATGAAAATCAACAGTAGCATTTTCGATCCGCTTCGCCCGGATCGCGCGACACAAACCGATTCGACCAGCGCCAACCGCGCCGGTGGAAACGCCAAACCCGTCTCGCCAGCCGCGGCCGTGTCCTCACGTCGCGATTCGGTGCAGATCTCGGATTCCGCGCGCACGTTGGCGTCGAAAGCCCAGTCGGATGAACGCGCCAGTCTGGATCCGGAGCGTGTCAACGAGTTACGCAAGAAAGTCTATGAAGGTGCCTACAATGCGCTCGACGTTGTCGACCAGGTCGCACGACGCATTCTTACCCGCGGCGATATCTAATAAGCCATGAAGTTCTTAGTCGTTGATGATTCTGCGACCATGCGTCGCATCGTAGTCAATTCGTTGCAGCGCATCGGATTCAATGATACGGTTGAAGCCGCCGATGGTGTCGAGGCTTTGGCGAAGTATGATGGTTCCATCAACTTTGTCATTACCGATTGGAATATGCCGAACATGAGCGGAACAGAATTTACGAAAGCGTTGCGTTTGCGCGCCGACGGAAAAACGGTTCCCGTATTGATGGTCACCGCGCGCTCGGTGCGCGACGATATCCTCGTCGCCATGGAAGCTGGTGTCAACAATTACATCGTGAAACCGTTCACCCCGCAGGTGTTGAAGGAAAAGATCGACTCGATCCTTCCGGCAGCGGCCTGAACAATGTCTTCAATGTCAAATAATCGAACGCAGGAGGTGCTGTATGAATCAGAGGCAGCGCTCCGATTGGTCGATAACGAACTGAGTGAACTGCACGAAGTGCAGGACTCCTCGGCCGCCAATCCGCACAGTCTCAACACACAGAGCGATATCGCCTTGCGACTTGATCGAGCGAATTCACAGATAATTGCAGTATTGACCCGGCTCCGTGAAGGTCGCGCCGCCATAGAGAATACCGCCGTCGGCAAGCTGAAAGTCACGCAGGACAAACTGCGTGAAGTCACCTCCGCCACGGAAGATGCCGCAACGAACATCATGGATGCGTGCGACCGCGCGAATTCACTGGTGGACGAACTCGATGGCATCGATGCGGAACCAGCGCCCGATCTGGCAAAATCGGCGACCATTCGTGGATCTTTGCGCGACGAACTGTTCCTGATGATGGGTGCGTTGCAGTTTCAGGACATCACCTCACAGCAGCTGGCTCATGCCTCGGCCGTGTTGGATGAAATGGAACAGCGCATGATTGAAATCGCGAAACTGTTCGATCCGGCATTGACCTTTGAGATACCGAAAGCTCCCGCGCCCTCCAACGTTGCGCTCTCCTACGACGCGAATGCAACCACTCGCGACGCAGACAGCCGACAGGCGGTTGCCGACGAAATTTTTACAGCGGTGAAAGTTAACGCGGCTTGAGGTTTACGCGACACAGTCTCGCATCAGCAGTTCCAGAACAGCCCCTTCCGGAGTTCGCCGCTCGTGATTCCTGTTTCTCTGAACGACGCGGTTTCGCTGCTGATGCAGCTCGAGGTCACCGATACCGGTGACCTCGCTGTCTTGCGTGACGCACTAATTGAGTTTGCATTTGAAAACAAAGTCACTGGGTCCGCAAAGCCACACGTAGCCCGCGCGGCGAGACTTCTTGGCACTATCGTTGATGGCAGTTCGAAAGATTTTGCCGCCGATCTCGCGAGTGTAAGCGAAGCACTGGACATCGCACTCAATACCACCACGGCGACGCACGAAATTGTTGCGACGCCAATTTCATTGCCCGTTGCAACAGCGAAAGTCAAACCCGCCGCAAAGACTGCGCGCAAACCACGTGCAAAATCAGTGGCAACCGCAGTCAGCGAGCCCGTCGTCGAAGACGTATTTCCCCAGCCGACGCCGCTGGTGATCGCGGCGATTCCCGTTGAAAAGAAGTCGGTGATTGGCGAGTCGCTGCCAGCCGATTCGGATCTCTCGCTGCTGCGTGATTTTCTGAACGAAGCCGCCGAGTATATCGCGGCGTCCGAAGTGGCGCTGTTGACGCTTGAAGCGAACAAGCAGGACTCCGAAGCCATCAACACGGTTTTCCGCGCGTTTCACACGGTGAAAGGCACCGCGGCGTTTCTTGGACTCACACACATCGCCGAATTCGCTCACGAAGCTGAGTCGTTGCTCATGCGCGTGCGGGATCGCGAGTTCGTCTACGGACCTGGATGCGCAGATCTGTCGCTGCGTTCGGTCGACATGCTGAAAGCGTTGCTGGGCGCCGTTGAAGATGCGGTGGCCACCGACGGCACGTTGG
The DNA here is from genome assembly GCA_039930585.1 of Gemmatimonadaceae bacterium. Lineage (GTDB taxonomy): Bacteria > Gemmatimonadota > Gemmatimonadetes > Gemmatimonadales > Gemmatimonadaceae > Gemmatimonas. The sequence goes on along the minus strand of JBDTTO010000095.1, from coordinate 3,296 downwards.
TTCAGCCGTCCGGATATCACACACTCATTGCCGCGCTGGATGGCTACAATCCCGCGTCCGATGCTGCGAGCATTGCACTGTCAGGAAGCGTTGAAGAAGCGCCGCGCGTGCAGCGTGCCGAAACGGTGGTTGACGCGACCATTCGTGTTCGCACGGATCGTCTGGACCGGTTGATCAACATGGTGGGCGAACTGGTCATCGCGCAGACGATGATTGCCGGCGATCAATATATGGTCGATGCGCAGCAGCCTGAGTTGATGCGAAAAGTGTCGCACGCCGGCAAGATTGTGCGCGAGCTGCAGGAGCTCAGCATGAGCATGCGCATGGTGCCGCTCCGTTCAACGTTCCAGAAGCTGGCGCGCGTCGTTCGCGATACCGCTTCCAAGGTTGGTAAATCAGTTCAGTTCACCACTGAAGGTGAAGACGTCGAGATCGATCGCAACCTGGTGGACATTCTCGCCGATCCGCTCGTGCACATGGTGCGCAACGCGGTTGATCACGGCATCGAACAGCCGGACGATCGCGACCGCGCCGGCAAATCGCGTACTGGTTCCGTTCGTCTGTCGGCGTATCACTCGTCGGGCAACGTCGTTGTCGATTTGATTGACGACGGCGGTGGATTACATCGCGACCGTATCACGAGCAAAGCGATCGAGAAAGGGCTGATCGAAAGTGATCGCGGGATGTCCGACAGCGAAGTGTTCAATCTGATTTTTGCGCCGGGATTTTCGACGGCCGAAAAGGTTACGGACATTTCGGGGCGCGGTGTTGGTTTGGACGTGGTGCGTCGAAACCTCGAACTCATTCGCGGCCGTCTGGAAATCAGCTCAGAACCGGGCAAAGGCACGACGTTCTCGCTTCGCCTTCCACTCACGCTTGCCGTCACCGATGGCATGCTGGTTCGCGTGGGCACCGAACGCTTCGTCATTCCGCTTACGCAAATTCAAATGAGTTTCCGTCCCGAGCCGTCCATGTTGTCAACGGTGGTTGGTCGTGGCGAGATGGTGATGCTGCGGGGCTCGCTTATGCCAATCGTCCGTTTGCACCGGATGTTCAACGTCGGTGACGCGATTGAGAATCCATTGGCCGCCTTGCTCGTCATTGTTGGTGACGGGGCCCAACGCTCGGCGCTGATGGTTGATGAACTGTTGGGACAACAGCAAGTCGTGGCCAAACCGCTGGGTGACGCATTGGGTCGCATTCCCGGCTTCAGCGGCGGCGCGATTCTGGGTGATGGACGTGTCGGACTCATTCTGGACGTACGGGAAACCATGTCGCTGACCGCTCCACTTCTGAAACTTGCTTCATGAGCAATTCAATCGGTTCATCATCCAACGCCATCGCGACGGTCGCCACCACAGGCGCGCGCGCTGGCAAATACCTGACGTTTTTCCTCGCGGGCGAGGAATACGGTCTTGAAATACTCAAGGTCAGCGAAATAATCGGCATGCAGTCGATTACGCGCGTTCCCCGAACGCCCGAATTCGTGCGCGGTGTCATCAATCTGCGCGGCAAGGTTATTCCGATTACCGATTTGCGCGTCAAGTTCGGCATGTCCAGCGACACCCACGACGAAAGCTGCATCATTGTCGTGCAACTGCGCGAAATGCAGATGGGTATCGTGGTCGATCGTGTGAGCGAAGTGGTGGCGTTGGCCGAAGGCGAAATTGCCGACTCGCCGGAATTTGGTGCGGGCGTGCAGACGGATCTCCTGCTGGGAATTGGCAAATCGGGCGATCGCGTCAAACTGCTGCTCGACATTGACAAGGTGTTGACGTCGCACGAAGTCGTTCAATTGGCGGACACAGCACTGGCAGCCTGATTTTCCGTTTCTGATCACCTTCAGAGGTACAATCGCGCAATCAATGTCGCAAAACGTATCGCAGCTGAATTCGCTCGCATTTTCCGATCACGAACTGTCGTCAGAGCAGTTCAGCCGAATCGCGTCAATGCTGTACGAACATTGCGGTATCGCCATGCGACCCGGCAAGGAAGGACTTGTACGTGCGCGACTGGCGAAACGTATGCGCAAATTGTCCATCCCTGATTTTTCAGAGTACTTGGATCTGGTTGGCAACAGTCCTGCGCGTGCCGAATTCGGCGAAATGGTTGATGCGCTTACGACGAACAAAACAAGTTTCTTGCGGGAGAGTGCGCATTTCGATTATCTGCGCGAATCTGTTTTCCCGACACTGACGAATTCCGTTCGGATTTGGAGCGCCGGTTGCTCCAGCGGTGAAGAAGCGTACACGCTTGGAATGCTGCTGCTGGAAAACAACCTGCTGGGAACGGCGCGCGATGTTCGCATTCTCGCCACGGACATCAGCCAGCGCATGTTGACGACAGCGCGCGCGGCTTCCTACAGCTCTGAATTGATGGCCGATGTGCCGGCTGATTGGCAACGTCGATATTGGACTCGCAGCCTTGATGATTCGTTCGTGGCAACGCCGGCGCTTCGCGCGCTCGTGAAGTTCGCGCCGCTCAATCTCATGGAACAGTGGCCCATGCGTGGTCCGTTCGATGCGATTTTCTGTCGCAACGTCATGATCTACTTTGACAAACAAACGCAGCAACGACTCGTGGAGCGCTTTTGGTCATTGTTACGTCCGGGCGGACACTTGTTTGTTGGCCACAGTGAAAGCCTTACCGGTACCGCTCACCGATTCCGTTATGTGCAACCCGCGGTATACGTACGATGACCATGGCAATGGGCGTCATGCACGGAAGTGACCTGGTGGTGGGAGTGGCCGACGTCAAGGTTTCGGGCAATAGCGACGAACGCCTGGTCACATACGCATTGGGCAGTTGCCTTGGCATTTCCATCTACGACCCACAGGTCAAAGTTGGTGGATTGTTGCACGTGATGCTGCCAACTGGTGCAATCGATCCCGACAAGATGGCGCAGAATCCGTCAATGTTTGTTGATAGCGGCGTGCCGTTGTTGTTCAAGGAATGCTACAAGTTTGGCGCAAAAAAAGAGCGCATGATTATCAAGGTCGCCGGTGGTTCGCACACAGGGGCCACTGACGAAGATGACAAGTATCAAATTGGCAAACGCAATTTGTTGGCGCTGCGCAAGCTGTTGTGGAAAAACGGCGTGATGCTGCATGCCCAGAATACCGGCGGCGTGCAGGTTTCACGAACGATGTGGCTGGACATCGGCACGGGTGGCGTAACACTCAAAGTGAATGGTGCCGAATGCAATCTTTAGACGCGGTTTAGAACCATGGCCTTCAACGTACTCGTGGTGGATGACAGCGCGGTCATGCGCACGATGGTGGTACGAACGCTCAAGA
>JBDTTO010000094.1:0-8519 GCA_039930585.1 Gemmatimonadaceae bacterium | reverse complement strand
TTACGACTTGCACAACCGGTTCGCGACTGGCCATCGCGCGCAGGTCATCGGCTTCCTCGAGGGTTACACTGTCGTCACCATTGGTCGATGAACCATTGCTGCGTTCCGTCGCGAGTAATGCGGCGCGAATCTCCCCGCCAGCAACCGTTACGAATTGCAAACGCGCTTTCAGTGTGCGTTGCAGAGCGTCCGAAACCGACGTATCCACTTCGCCCGCGCTGGCCACAACGACGGCGCCGTCGGCGGTAATTTCAAGCGGCAACACCGAATGTTCTTCCAGCCAGCGCGCGGGAAACCGAAGCGCGAGCTCTCCAATCGCGGCCGAACGCAAATCGCGTCCTTCCGTATTCACAGAGGTCGAGGCTTCAGTTTGCGCTGACACAGGCACTGTCACCGGAGCGCTGCAGGTGGAGTTTTGCGGGTGGTGTCCTTCTTCGCTGGTGGATTGCCAAGTCGCGTGCCGTTCAATCCACCGGGCGAAGTTTCTTCGAAGTGGTCGCGCATGCGATTGCGCACGTTGTTCGCGTCCGCGTCTGTGCGAATGATGTACGGCGTTACGAAGATTACGAGCTCTGTGCGTTGGCGCGTGACGCTCTGTCGCTTGAAGAGATTACCCAGTATTGGGATGTCTTTCAGGAAGGGAATTCCGCTATCGGATGTTTCGCGTGATTCGCCAATGAGTCCGGCAATGATTCCAGTTTGTCCATCGCGCAGCACAGCGCGTGTTGACGCCTCGCGCGTGCTGATAACCGGGGCACTCAGCGCCGCGCTTACCGTTTGCGCGGTCAGGCTACTCACTTCTTGCAGCAGCTGCACGGACACGTAACCATCGTCGTTGATGGTTGGAATGATCGACAGTTTTGTGCCTACGTCCTGATACTGCACCGCGCGATCTATCGAGACATCATTGCCCAATCGTGTTGACGCGATGAACGGCACTTTGCTGCCAACGAGAATAGTTGCTTCGCGATTGTTCGCGGCCAACACCTGCGGAGTTGACAGCACGCGTACGTCGTTCTTGGATGCTACTGCGCGCAACATCGTGCGTACGCCAGTGGCATCGAGGCGTGTGAGACGCAAGAAGAACGCGTTGCTGTTGCTGTCCGGAATTTCCGGATTGCCAAATTGCGCGTTGACGTCTCCGCCACGGTTGATTGCGGCCCAATCAACGCCAAATTCGGTGCCGCGTCCGAGTGCGATTTCTGCAATCGTGACTTCGAACAACACTTGCACGGGGCGAACATCGAGCGCCTCAATAGTCTCGCGCAGCAGCGGATAATTTGGCGGTGCAGTCCGAATGACCAGCGAGTTTGTGGGGCCGCTCGGCACAATCGTGGTGCGTCCAACAAGCACACCGGCGGCGGAGTCTCGCGCGGCTATTCCCGATTGCGTGGGATTTGTCGGATTCGCGCCCGTGCCAGCCGGGTTCCGTTGTCGAAACGTATCGCTCTCGCGCGCGCGGAAGTTGTCCAGCGAACGTGACAACGAACGATCGGCCAGCGATTCCGTGCTCGCATTGCCAACACTGACGCCAAAGAGTTGACCCAGTGCATCGGCGAGATCGGCGGCCGCGGCGTATTTAAGATTTACAACGTACGTGCGTAATCCCGATTCACCGGCAGGTGCCGCGTCAAGTCGACGCAACAAGTCCAGATATCGCGCGACGTTGCTACCGCGATCGGTGATCAGAAGTGCGTTGGATCGCGCAACAACTTCAATGCGGGCTCCTTTGGAAACGATTGCGCGCAGGGCGTCGGCACCTTCGTCCGCTCGAATGCTTGTCAGCGGAACAAGTTGTGAAACGAGACCAAGCGGCGGCGGATCAGGAAAGTCGAGCCCCGACCGTAGTATTCCGGTTGCCGGCGCTTTCTCGGCCAGCATTACCTGGCTGATTGCGCCTTTCGATACCAACATCAATCCATAACTCTCCAAGAGGGATTCGAGAATTGCCTCGATGTCTGCAGGTTTGACGGGTGCCGCAGTGGAAAATGTCACGCGCGCGTCGGGAACGTCGCTCAACACGATCGTGCGCCCAAGCATGGTGCCAAGCGTGCGCAACACATCCGCCAGTCTCGCGTTGGCGAACTCCAGCGAGTTGGCTTGCGGCGCAGTGTTGCTCGCGGCCGCGGCCGTTTGTGCGATTGCGGGCGTCATCGCGGGCAGTAATGCGAACGCAATTACCGCAATCGCGCCCACCCTGAGCACGGACCGCCGCACCAGATGTTTTCGCAAATTGTATCTCTGAAGGACGCTCACGATGGACTCACAGTTGTTTCCCGGTGGAATCGCCGCGCGCCGATCTGGACAAGCGTAACGTACGCTTTCCCGAGGGACCGGCAACAATGACGGCGTTCGAACGAATGGAGATCACGCGATATGCGCCACGCACGTCGCCTTCGCGGAGCAGTACTGGATTCACATCGCCGTCGCTCAACCGAAGCAGCGCGCGCGATGTTCCTTCACCGGTCACGATGCCATACAACGACGGCACTGCGTCACCATCGATTGCGTTCTCTGTCGCGGTGGAATCGCGCGCAGGTACAAATGCGGCGGGCATCGCAAAGTCAGATGGTCCGGCTCGATCGGGAGAGACGTACCGCGTGGTTGGCGCTTTGCGGACCGGACTGAGAATATTCGCAGCCGTGATGGCCGAAACGTCATCGCCACTCGCCAGTGACACGTCCGTTTTTGTTGGCAATACAGCGGATGTTACAGGCGCAGCGGTTGTTACTCTCGCCGTTATCGGCCATGCGTACAAAGCAACGGCCGCCAGCAAGAGTAAAGCCGACAACGTGTCAATGATCGTGATACCGCGCGTTGTCCGTTTCATTGCACGATTACCGGCGCGTGAAGCGACAGCGTTATCTGCAAAACGTCCGGGGCTCCACGCAGCGCAGAATTGTTTTGCGTGATCAACTTGTCCACCACGACTGCATATCGCGCCGACCGAATTTGTTGAAGAAGATTTGCCAAGCCGTAGATGTCACCATTCGCGGCCAGCGTAATCGGCAGATCACCGCTCGATTCCAGATTCGCGACATCGAGCCGAGTGACCGTAACGTTGCTCACTTCTGCCAATTCCTGTACGAGCGATTGCAACGCGCTCGCGGCCAATGCGCGCGAACGCGAGCGCAACACTCGGCGTGGCTGCAGCGTGAGCGCTTGCTCCTGCGCGCGCACCAGCGAGTCGAGTTGGGACTGGCCATTCACAACACCGGATAGCTCACGCAACTTTGTTTCCGCAATGCGAATCTGTTGCTCGCGCGCGCCCCACCGTTTCGCCTGGGGAATCACGCCAAAGACGATAGAAAGTGCTGCGAAAACAATCCACGCGCCGACAATGATTGTTTGGCGCGGGCGATCATTTCCAGTCAGAGGACGCTCAGCGCCTGGCACTGGAATCTCCTTTCAGCTTGAACGCCACCGAAAATGATTCACGCATGCGCGCGCCATCGCGAAAGCGCGTGCTGGCGGTCAACACACGCACATCGGTGAACGCGTGCGCAGAGTCGAGGTGCGGTACCACGCTTGCGGCCTGATTGGCGCTGCCGTCCAATCGCCATTCGTTGCCATCCCACGCGAGACGCTCGACAAACGCATCGGCTGGCAGTGTTTTGCTCAACGTGGCAACAACGTGCAGCGGATCGCGCGTGGCGTCATTGTGGGTGCTGAGTATGCGGAATTCTTCGCCAAGCTGCGCGAGTTGTTTTTGCGATGCCAGTCCGGGCGCTGCCAACTGCGAAAGCGAATCGACGGCGCGCTGCGTTGCGCGCAATGTGCTGGTGCGCCGAGCGTTCGCGGACGCCACTAATAACAGGACAGACGCCGCGAGCAGCGCATATGACGTCCACTGCCGACGTTCTCGTCGCGATTGCAGTTTTCGCTCAAGCTCCGCATCGAGCAACATCTCGCTAAGCGGCGCATTTAGCAGATTGAGAGCGCCAATTGCCGCGGCATACTTGGCTGGTGCGCCGTGTTTGCCGTCAGCTTCGTACGTTGCCACGTTCGTCGAACGAACATTCAGGGAGCACTCTTCGAGCGGTGTCGCACTGACAATCGATTGCAGCGCTGTGCTCCGAGAGATGCGTCTCACTTCGCGAACGATGCCTTCCCGCAGCACGATCAAACCGAATTCGTCCGCGAAGGCATCAACGACAAACGATTGTGATGCCGTCGACGCGGATGTGTTTTGTTTCGTCGATGAGCGCACTCCGAATCTCAAAGCCTCGGCAATTGCGGTTGGTGCTGCGACTACTGAACGCACTGCACCCCACTCTTCAAAAGCGCGCACGCAGCGCTGCAGCCATTCGCTGTATGTCGCATACGTTAGGCCGGCGTCAAATGGTCCAGCGATTGCTGCGGCTCCCTCTAGCGGGAAGTAGCGGTCGGCGTCACGACGCAAAACCCGACGCAGGTTTTCAGGGGACAACGGTGGCAGTTCTGGCTTTGCGATTTCAAGAAAGCTCAGGCCCACTGACAATGCGATCGAACGTTTGCTGCCGAACATGGCGCGAAGTTTGTCAACAACGCGCTCGGGAGCGTTCGAGTCCCATTCGTGTTCGGTAAGAAACAGCTCGCCGCGATCGCGCGCGGCAATACGAATGAACGTCGCTTCAAGAGCGATGCCGATATGTTGCGGAGTGCGCGGCTGCAACTCAGCCACGCGGATTCATGCTGGTTGGCTTGCTCACAACGTGCGCTCCCGCCAACGGACTAAACGCAACCCGTTCGCGCTCACGTCATATACGGCCTGAATTTCGTGAGTTAATGGATTGCCCAATTGCCAGCCGCGCGAAACAATCAGTAATCGTGTGGGCGCTTCAGTTTGCGTTCCGCTTGCGACGGCCAGTACGGCCCGCGGCGCCGAATGTTTGTTTACCGTCGCATCACCATCCACAGTCAGCAGCGGCACCATCTGCTCCAGGAGTTTTTCGTCCAGCCCTTCAATCTGCAGCAGCTCATCCAACGATTCGAATGGATGCCGAGCCGGCGCGACCGTTTCGGTTTGCCCAAGCAACGAACGCACAACGGAATCCCGCGACAATTGAGCGACGCGGGCTGAATCGTTAGGGATGTTGGCTCCACGAACACGATCTGCGATACGCCGTGCCACTTGCGCTGCATCGGCGGCGTTTGTGAAGGCGCTCAGAAATTTCGACAGCGATTCTTCGCTCGCGTTGTTCACATCCAGTCGTGCGCTCACATCAACCAACGCGACTGTAAACGCTCCGTCAACGATGGTATCTGACTTCGCGCGCCCGATGGCCGATGCGCCGTTGTTGATTCCGGCATCAAGCGCGTTCAGGTACGCGTCACGCTTCACTGAGTCGGACACAAGTGCGCGTAACGAATCGTTGATGGATGCAACTCCCGCCGCGATTCCACTTTCCGACATTGATCGCGAGGTGGCTTCTGCACGACGTGCCGACACCAGGGCACCACTGCTGCGCGCAGCAGTGCTGGCGGCCATTGTCACCATCGCGAGCAGAACCACAAGCCAAAGCACGAGTAGCAGTGCGACGCCCCGCCGTTGCTTCGTTGTGCGCTGTTGCATCACACGATGTTGTTTCATTGGCTGGCCACCGCCAACGGCGCAACCGGAAACAACATCGGCCCTCGCACAGTTCCGTCACGCAACCCGAGCGTCAGTCGAACGGCAACTGGCATCGTGCGCAGTACAGGCCAATCGTTACGCCACGATTTCACGTCAAGCGCTTCGATTGTGAACTGTGATACGTGCGGCAGGACGCTCTCCATCGGAACACTGGCATCGGCGGCATTCACCGTTTGCGCGCGAATGTGCATTCCGTCGTTCTGCACGCTCAAAGTTACGCGCCAAATTGGACCGGTGCCGGCCAGCGCATTCACACCTTGCGACAAAAACGTTGTCACTTCACGTCCATCGTTCGAGCGCGTAATGCTGAAGATCGGTTCACTGACCGCGTTCGCAGCAGGTGGATGACGAAGCATGCTGGAAATCCACCGCGTCGCGCGCGCTTCTGCGTCAATTGTCAGACGATGTTGTTGCACGCGCTCCCGCACATCCATTCCCGCGCGAAGTGCCGACGCCGCAAATGTCGCAACGAGTGCCGTGACGGTGATCGCTGTCATCACTTCCATCAACGTGAAACCGCGCTTCGTCAAACGTACCATTTTTCGGCGACTCTGACCCCATTGATCGGCGCGAACTGGTTGCTTCGCCCGTACCATTTTTCGGCGACTCTGACCCCATTGATCGGCGCGAACAAGCAGCTCCGCCCGTACCATTTTTCGGCGACTCTGACCCCATTGATCGGCGCGAACTGGTTGATCCGCGGTCATCGCGCAACACTCGCCGAACGCGGCGCCGAATTGGCCACCAGCTTTCGCAACGTATATCGCCTGTTGCCAGTGACTGGAACGGACACCGTGATCATCTCGAGCCCGGAGCGCCACGGCTCGCGAGTCACTTCGATGTGATTCGTTCGCGCCGAGTCAGTAGTCGCAACGCGCAGGTTTGCGTCGGCGGGCGCGCCAACACTGACCTGCGCCATGCGCGACTCCGCCGCAGTGACGGCGGCATTCCACTCGGTCGCGCTGAATTCAAGATTGGACGCACCCTGCGCGAGTTCAAGACAGCCAATTCCCGCCAGTGCAAGAATCACGAGTGCGACCACTGCTTCCATGAGCGTCATGACGCACTCCGCCGCCAGCGACACGCAAGCGCATCCCACGCCGTCGCATTTGATCGCGGCACCACCGTTGGTTGCAGCATGCAGGTTCCGACGGCATCCACCGTTAAATCAGGTTGCCACGACAGTGCCTCGGCAACGCGTCCACTTTCGATCGCTTTGCCGCTGTTCGCCGAAACAATGGCCCACACCCCATCAGTTGCAACGCGCAATCGCACGGGCTCACCACGTTTGATCGCCAAGCGGCGTGCCTGTGTCAGTACCCCATCAACTTCCGGACTTTGCATCAGAGCCGAGGCGTTCGCATCCCCAGTCGTGCCGATGTTCTCGTCACCCTGCAACACATCGGCGCGCGGAAATCGAATTGCCGGAAGCACCAGTGCCGCGGCGATGGCCATGAGCACAAGGACGACAAGCAGTTCAAGCAGCGTCACGCCTCGTCGCATCAGGATGGTTTTGCCAAGTTGGTCGCGCGCGGTAAGAGAAACAGTCCGGCCAGCTGATGGACTATGGGGGGCGTCATCAAGCTGTGTCAATGAAATGTGAGGCCCGGAACGTCACGGACACCGTTGATGTCCTGTTAAATCATACAGTTACGCCGACCTGACGCTCCTCGATTCCGTCGCAATAACTTGCCTGGTGTAATTTGCAGCACAGGGAGTTGGTCGTTTGTTCATCGTATTTGAACTGGAGGTTTTCCGGTGAAGGTTCGGAAATTGGAGCGCAAACTGGCCGGGCCAGCCCGCGCTATCGCGGCAACAGCTGCCGCACTTGGCACGATAGCGATCGGCGCTGCATTTCTGCCGGCCGGAGCGAATGCAAACGATCCAGCCGCAACGTCTGCGTCAGTCGCGCGAAGCCGCGCTCCCAAATGCGAGGAAGGCAACGGCGGCATCACAATCCCCACCGGATTCTGCGCTACGATTTTCGCCGACAAACTCGGTGCCGCACGTCATCCAGTCGTGTTGCCAAACGGTGACGTCTACATCGCGATGCAACCGCGCCGCACGGGAGCCTCGGCGACCGCTGGCGTAAGCGTGTTACGTGACACGGACGGCGACGGCAAGGCCGACAAGATCGAATACTTCGGCCCCTATGGCGGCGGTGGAATCGCGCTCAAGGGAAACTTCCTGTATCTCGATGCTCGATCAGCAATTCTGCGTTACACGCTGACGAAAGGCGTAATGGTGCCCACAGGTGCGCCAGATACGATCGTGTCCGGATTGCCGGCGACCGGTAATCACTTCTCGCGCGAAATTGCGCTCGATGGCAAGGGCAACATGTTCGTGAATGTTGGTTCGTCAACCAATGTTTGCCAGCCGGGATCTGATTTGTCCTCGAAAGGCGCAGATCCGTGCGTTGAACTCGAAACGCGAGCCGGCGTCTGGAAGTTTTCTGACAGTCAGATTGGACAGAAATTCACGCCCGCCGCGCGATATGTAACCGGACTTCGCAACGCGGTCGGTCTCGCGTGGAATCCGAAAGACAACTCGCTCTATTCCACGCAACATGGTCGCGATTCATTCGTGCAGGCATTTCCAGCGCTGTACGATCAGAAAAAATCGGCCGAAAACCCCGCCGAAGAATTCATGAAGTTGCAGCCCGGCGATGACTTCGGCTGGCCGTATTGCTACTACGACAACGATCTCAAGCGACTCGTGCTTGCTCCTGAATACGGTGGCGACGCAAAAATGCCTGGTCGTTGTGCGACGAAGAAACTGCCAGTCGCAGCCTTCCCGGGTCACTGGGCACCAAACGCGCTGGAATTCTATTCAGGAACCCAATTCCCGGTCAAATATCGCGACGGCGCGTTCATCGCGTTTCACGGATCGTGGAATCGCGCGCCCG
>JBDTTO010000093.1:0-8557 GCA_039930585.1 Gemmatimonadaceae bacterium | reverse complement strand
CCCGCGCCACATCGGCCCAGATTCTTCCGAACAACAGGATATGCTTGCGGCGCTCGGCTATGCGTCGCTCGATGCATTCATTGACGCCGTCGTTCCCGAACAGATTCGTTTTCGGGACAAACTTTCCACCGGACCATCGCGCAGCGAGCCAGACGTGCTGGCCGAACTTCGCGTGATTGCCGAAAAGAACCTCGTCTATCGTTCGTATCTCGGACTGGGTTACTACGGCACGCATACGCCCGGCGTCATTCTCCGCAACATCATGGAGAATCCGGCGTGGTACACGGCATACACGCCGTATCAGGCGGAGATTGCGCAGGGGCGCCTGGAAGCGCTGCTGAATTTCCAGACGGTCATCATTGATCTGACGGGTTTGCCAATTGCGAACGCGTCGTTGCTTGATGAAGGCACCGCTGCGGCCGAAGCGATGTATCTCGCGCTGGCGACGAAAGGCAACGCCAACAAGAACACGTTTGTCATCGCAAACGACTGTCATCCGCAAACGATTGCCGTTGTGCAGGCACGCGCCGAAGCGCGCGGCGTGAAAGTTGTGATTGCGGAACCGAAAGACTTTGTGCTCGACGCATCCGTGTTCGGAATTCTGCTGCAGTATCCAGGCACCGACGGCGCAGTTGTGGACTATCGCGCGTTGTGCGACAAGGCGCATGAGCACGACGCATTGGTCACGGTAGCCACCGATTTGCTTGCGCTGTGTTTGTTGGCGCCACCAGGTGAATGGGGCGCTGACATGGCCGTTGGCAATTCGCAGCGTTTTGGTGTGCCAATGGGTTTTGGCGGACCGCACGCTGCGTTCTTTGCCACGCGTGATGAATACAAACGTCATCTGCCGGGGCGCATCATTGGATTGTCGCGCGACAGCGATGGCAAGCCTGCGCTTCGCATGGCGTTGCAGACGCGCGAGCAGCACATCCGTCGCGAGAAGGCCACGAGTAATGTGTGCACGGCGCAGGTGCTGCTGGGCGTGATGGCGGGTATGTACGCAGTGTATCACGGTCCCGACGGCCTGACGACAATCGCCAAGCGCGTGCATGGATTGGCAACAGTGCTTGCGACTGGTTTGCAGGAACTCGGTCTGCACGTTACGCATGACAACTATTTCGACACGTTGCGCGTGGAAGTTGGCGCGCACGGGCAGGAAGACATTCTCGCCGCTGCCGATCGCGCGAAGCTCAACCTGCGTGTGATCGAGCAGGGAACGCTCACGGTTTCGCTGGATGAAACCACAACACCGGCCGACATCGCCACATTGTGGGCAGTGTTCAACAACGGCGAGGAAGTGTCGTTCGCGTTTGATGACATGGCGGCCGACATGGACGACAGCTACGACGAGCGTTTTCGTCGTGTGTCGCCGTTCCTGACGCATCCCGTGTTTCACCGGTATCGCAGCGAGACGGAAATGCTGCGCTACATGTATTCGTTGCAGGCGAAAGATTTCTCGCTCGTGCACGGCATGATTCCGCTGGGCTCATGCACGATGAAGCTCAATGCGACCACGGAAATGATTCCCGTGACGTGGCCTGAGTTTGGTCAATTGCATCCGTTCGCGCCGCCGTCGCAGACGCAGGGTTATCAGGAGCTGTTCACGCAGCTTGAGAGTGATCTTGCCGACGTCACTGGATTCGCCGGCGTGTCGCTGCAACCGAACGCTGGTTCACAGGGCGAATACGCGGGATTGCTGGTGATTCGCGCGTATCACGAATCGCGTGGTGATGCGCATCGCACCACGTGCCTCATTCCGCAGTCCGCGCACGGCACGAATCCCGCAAGCGCAGTAATGGCGGGGTTTCACGTCGTTGTTGTGAAGACAGACGCGAACGGCAACGTCGACATGGCTGATCTGCGCGCAAAGGCGGAGGAGCACGCAAAGGATCTTGGCGCGCTGATGGTGACGTATCCGTCAACGCACGGTGTGTTTGAATCGAGCATCAAAGACATTTGCGCAATCGTGCATGAACACGGCGGTCAGGTGTACATGGACGGCGCAAACATGAACGCGATGGTTGGCATTTCGCGTCCGGGTGATCTTGGCGCAGATGTTTGCCATCTCAACCTGCACAAGACGTTCTGCATTCCGCACGGCGGCGGTGGACCGGGCATGGGGCCGATTGGTGTTGCACCGCAGCTCAAGCCGTTCCTTCCGGGACACCCCGTTATCAAGACCGGCGGCTCACACGCCATCGGCGCGATCTCGGCCGCACCGTGGGGCTCGGCCAGCATTCTGCCAATTTCGTATGTCTACATTCGCCTGATGGGCGGTGAAGGACTGACCGAAGCTACGAAGCTTGCGATTCTCAATGCGAACTACGTCGCGAAGAAGCTGGAAGCGCACTATCCGGTGCTGTATCGCGGACAGAACGGATTGGTCGCACACGAATGCATTCTCGATACGCGTTCGCTGAAAGGTTCATCCGGCATCGAAGTTGAAGACATCGCAAAACGCTTGATGGACTACGGCTTCCACGCACCCACGATCTCTTTCCCGGTTGCAGGCACGGTGATGGTTGAGCCGACGGAAAGCGAATCAAAGGCGGAGCTGGATCGTTTTGTCGAAGCGATGATCGGTATTCGCGAAGAGATTGCAGCCGTTGAACGTGGTGAGCTTGATCGCACGAACAATCCACTCAAGCGTGCGCCGCACACGGCAGCACACGTCACATCGGACAATTGGGATCGTCCGTATACGCGTCAACAGGCGGCGTACCCAACGCACTGGACGCAGGAGCGGAAGTTCTGGCCTGCGGTTGGTCGTGTGGAGAGCGCATTTGGCGATCGCAATTTGATCTGTTCGTGTCCGCCGATTGAGGAGTATCAGACCTGAGTTGCGGCCTTTGATGCAGTAAATGAAAACGAGATCAGTCGATAGTTGACTGATCTCGTTTTCTTATTTTTGTATGCGATGCGGTTACTCGGTGTGTTCGCGCTTTTCCCAGCGAACTTCGAGGCCGTCGGAAGTGCCGACTGCATCGCGAAGAATTTGGAGCAGGTGTTCGGTTGCCAGTCCGTCGTTACCAAGTACTCCGAGTGTGTCTTTCTGGATGTAGAAGTCGGTATCGCGATCTGATTCTACTTCGAGTGAATTGCGCATGTGCTGCAATTCGGTCTCTGTGATGCTGCCGAGTGGGGCGTTTGTGTCTTTGTTGTAGAGATCAATCAGCATGATGAGCGTCGTTGGTAGAGTGATCGATGACGATGATGAATTGCCGACTCTTCGTACCCGGCGCGCGTCCGTTTGTACCGTCGATGTTCGTTTTCTCGATCAGCGACGTCCGCCGGTCCAGATGGCGACAACGCCGCAATCACCCATTCCGTTTTGCGGCAGGAGCGCCATCGGGGTCGTTGCCGCGCTCGGATAAATCTCAATGCCCATCACCTGATTGGCATCAACTAACTCATCCACCGGGCGCCCTCCCGCGAGCCGGTTCAACACTCCTTGCGCTTGATGTCCGTCGATCATGATGCTCATAACGCAACCCTCCGGTTCACGCCCCGTTGGTCGTCCGAGAAACAGTATGCCATGGTTCGATTGCCGGAAACTCACGTGACGACTGTTGGCGATCGCCAGAGAAAGTCTGTTGAACGGCCGAGCGTCCAGCTGTTCTGGCGTATAAAACTCTCCGACTACAGCGCCGCGCTGCACATCCATCATCCGCTCGTAGAATCCGGTTCGCTCAAGCGGATTCAGTTCACGCCTGGCGTTGATTTTGACTGTCGCCAGGGATTGTGCAAGCGAGCCCAATTTGATGTGATAGGGTTGATCGTTTGCAGTGCGATGAGCAGTTCCGCTGTATGCTGTAAACCCAATTCGGCGGATGACCAACTGAATTGTGTTGTCATTCTCGGCAGGTACGAGCAGGGTGCCGAGTGAGTCTGTCACGCGCGCGCCGCCGCCATTCACGACGACGGTGGCGTACGCAATCGGATATCCACGAACGTCGGTCACGTATACCAATGCTTTGCGTGAATCGCTTGGCGTTTTGGGTACTGGCGGCGGACCTGCGGCCGACGATAGCACTTCAACTTTGTCGTTGATTGCAAGCACGACGTCAGTAACGCGTGTTGAAGCAGTATCGCTTGATCGTTCCAGCATCGTGGATGCACGCACCGTCGTGATGTCGCCACGTTGCTCGCCACTGCGCAATGCGCCGTTGCTCGCATAGAGCACGTGACCGTCCAATCGAATGTCCTGTACTTCGCCGCCAACGGTTTGGATTCCAGTGATGCTTGATTGCCCGCGCGACATCCCGCCAAACCGCGCGAGCGAGGTCATCTGCGCTGCACTTACGCGTGGCAAACGAATGGCCCACTTGCTCACGAACCAAAGGCCATTCTCTGTTTTCGCGTAATCCACTCGGCCACCAACGCGAAGGCGCTGGAAGTCGATGTGCATTGGTTCATAGCCGTATTCGAGATAGCGCAAATTTGAAGTACCGCGATCCAACCACAACGTGCCATGAACATCAACTCTTGCGGTGTTCAGTTTGGCGGGACGAAAGCCAATTCCGATTAATTCCGATTGTTCGCCCGTGCCTTGCACCAGAAAGAGGCAATGTTGGGTGACAAACGATTCCGAGATGATCACGTTGGCGTCAGGCGCGTACAGAACGGACCCGTCTTCGCGATCAACGATGTAGCCGGTTTTCGCGAGTGACGCCGCCGACGTACTTGTGAACGGACGAATGGTTGGACCAGAATCGTTTGATCGTTCAATCGATCCCACCAAGCGTCCCTGGCGATCCTCGTTGCGAACGAAAGTGTTGAATTGTGCCGTGGCTTGCATACCACTGGTCGGGGCGATGCTTGCCGTGAGTGCGGTGCGCGCTTGCTCGAAAAGTTGCGACACCAGCAGTGCTCCGTCTGGTTTTACGTCGCACTTGCTCTTCGAATTGATATCGAAGGTAGCCAATTGAATTCGCGTGTCTGTCAATGCCACTGATACGGACTGCGACTCGCCAGCGACGAGTATAAACGATCCGATGAGCGTCGGTCGAAAGCCGATACGCAGCGCCTGCAGCCGAACCGTCATTGCTTTGGGTGCAGCAAACGCGAACGTACCACGTTCACTGGTGATTGTTCGGGCAATAACCGAGTCGTCGCGGGTCGCGTGCAGCATGACGAGCACGACTCCGCTGGCGGGGGTCGTGTTGTCTGCATTGGACACGCTGCCGCGCAATTCCTGAGCGCTGAGGGCATGCGTGGAGAGAGAACCGCACAACCAGAGTGCGACACACGTTTGAAACGCACGTTTGGCGGAGCGATGCATCGTGACGCAGGAGATCAACATTGTTATTCCGTATCCGGCATCGCCGCCGGTTGGCCTGCATGTCGCACGCATTGTTTATGCAACGCGCGGCAACGATGCAGCGCCGATCTTACGCCGTCAAGCGAAATCGGTTAACGACGTCCGCCCGTCCAGATGGCGACGATGCCACACGAGCCGCCGCCAGTCAGGGGTTGCAAGGCGGCCGGCGCGTTTGCTGTACTTCGATAGATCTCCACCGCCATCACTTCGTTGGCGCCAACGAGTCGATCAATGAAGACAGTACCATCAACGATTTTGTCGTCGCCGCTGACGCGCATACCGTCGAGCAGAATGTTCATCTTGCAACCGAGCGAGCCGAATTCACCCGGAGCGACTCCTAACAACACGACATTGCCATTGACGGTTGCAAAGTTGAGATAACGCGTCGATCGAAGCATATCCGAAAGTTTGTTGCCCGGGCGCGCATCCAACATCTCCGGTGTCATGAACTCACCAACAATCGCACCTCGGCGTACGTCTTCCATTCTCTGGTAAAAACCCGTTCGAGCCAACGGACTCTTTTCAGCCACCGCTTTTACGTCAAACGCTTTCAGTTGCAACGCCGAGGATTGCAGCATCACCTTGAAAGGTTCGCTCTTTGAAGCTCGCCCAACTTTTCCGAAGAATGCCTCGTGGCCCAGTCGGCGTACCACCAACTGCGTTGAATCGGAAGCCAGGTTCATGATCAGTCGGCCATATGCATCCGTGGCATATGCCGTGCCACCTTCGACGTTGACTGTCGCATACGGAATCGGTTGACCCAATGCATTCGAAACGAGTAGCAGTGATTTGTTTGCCGGGATATTCAGGAGCGGTACCGTTTCAGTCTTGAACTCCGGCGTCGCGACCTGCGCGGCGCTTGCAACAGTCACCAACACTTCTTTCGGCGTTGTTTCGCGTGGCGCATCCGTCATCGCGGTGATACGCGTGCCCACCGCATCTTCGTTCCGCGCTCCCGCCGACGACGCGCGACTGTTCGAATACAGCAGTTGATCCGCCAATTGCAGCGTTTGAACTTCGCCGCCAATTGCCTGTACGCCCGCGACCGTCGGACGACCCGCGTTTGCCACGCGTGCGCGATCAAGACTCGCGCTTCCAGTGCCGGTCATGCGCGGCTTTCGCATCTGCCAACCACTCACAAACCAGTAGCCAGCGGCAGTCATGGCAAAGTTCACTCGGCCACCGAGCTTCAAGCGCGAAATTTCGACTGGCAAACCTTCGTACGCATATTCGATGTACTGCAATGCCGCCGAGTTGCGGTCGAGCCACAATGTGCCGCGAATATCTACAAAGTTGCGCTTGGCGCTTACCGGGCGAAAACCGATTCCGATCATCGACGCATTCGCGTCAGTTCCGTTCACGAGAAAGAAGCAATGCTGTTCGATGAACGTTGGTGACGTCAGCACGTCCGCATCCGGCGCGTACATCGTGGTGCCGTCGGCCTGTTCGACAATGTAGCCATCATTCGCAAGCGCGGTTGCGGAGATGCTTCCGAAGGCACGACTCGAATTGCCGCTCACTTTCGTGCGAACAACGTCACCGATCAAACGTCCATTGCGGTCTTCATTGCGCTCGAAGTTTGTTACGAGCAAGTCAGTGGAGATTCCATTTACCAGTGACGCACTCGCAAGCAGCGCGGTACGTGCTTCATTAAACAGCTGCGCGACCAGCAGCGCACCAGTGGGTTTGGTCTCACATCGATTTTTCGCGCGCACGTCAAACGCCGCTATCGTCACGCGCGTTTCCGACAGCGTGATCGCCACGTCGCGCGACGCGTTTTCGGCGAGTTCGTACGCGCCGATGTTCATTGGTTCGTAGCCAATGCGCAATGCGCGTAATCGCACCGTCATGGCCGTTGGGGCTTTCAATGCATATGAACCGCGCCCATTCGAGACCGTGCGCGCCACAATTGAATCATCGCGCGTCGCGTGCAACATCACCAACACGACACCCGCTGCCGGCGTCGTGCCGTCTGCCTGCAGCACGGTACCGTGCAGCTCCTGTGCAACGAGCGTCACTGGTGTCGCGATGAGTGCGAACACCAGTGCGCGAAACTTCATCGCAACAGCGTTATTCGCCGAGGTGCGATTTGTAGTCATTGCCGCTAAGCAAGCCAGCATCGCCGCCGGCCGCAATTTTCACCTTGACCATCCAACCATCGCCGTACGGATCGGTATTGATCAACGCGGGTTCCTTGTCGAGTCGATCATTGATCGCGACAATTTCACCGGCGACCGGCATGTACAGCTCGGATACGGCCTTCACGGCTTCGACGGTGCCAAATACGTCGTGCGATCCGTAGGAGCTTCCGACTTTCGGAAGTTCGACGTACACGATGTCACCCAGCTCGCCCTGCGCAAAATCAGTGATACCAACGGCGAATACACCGGCTTCGTCGGTGGCTTTCACAAATTCATGTTCCTTCGTGTAACGCAAATCGGCGGGAATGTTTGACACGGACGGACTCCAAAAGCGAGAAGTTAGAAGCGCTGCATCAGCGCGACTCATCATCGCCCGCGCGACGAGTTCTGGCAAGGATCGTTGAGTCCGCGCTCGGCCGTGATTTGCCGCGCCGACGGCGTGCCGGGAGGAAATCCATGTGGTGACGAACGCTACAAACCGGGAGCGATGAAAGGGCTGGATGTGTACGGTTGATTGTCTGCGTGAGGTCGTCACGCGACCGGGTCCCAGCACGATGTAGCGACGGCTTGCGAAGGCGGGCCGGAAGGAGTTGCACATGTACAGCTATCGTTTTCGCGCTGTGGGTGGCGACGCGCGGAGTGCGAGACGCCGGTCCACAATAATTTTCGTCTGCGTGACCGCCCTCGTTATCGGCCCCGGCTGCGGATCAGATCCGCAAAAGGGTTTGCGGGCCCAGCAAACGGCGCCTGTCGAGTCTTCGACGGTCACGACTCCAGGCGCCGAAAATGTCACGGGCGCCAGCGCACCGACCGGCGCCGCGTGGGGAGCGCCTGATGCAGGCGAATGGACCATGGCGGCACGCGATTACGCAAACACGCGTTATAGCCCGCTTGATGAAATCACGACGGACAATGTGGCCACGCTGCAAGTCGCCTGGACGTTTGACAACGGAGTGCCGCAGGGGCAGGAGGGCTCTCCACTGGTCGCCGGCAACACGATGTATGTGGTGACTCCGTTTCCGAATGTGGCGTACGCTTTGGATCTCACCAGGCCGGGTGCGCCCATCAAGTGGACGTTCAAGCCAAATCCGTCGCC
>JBDTTO010000092.1:0-8560 GCA_039930585.1 Gemmatimonadaceae bacterium | reverse complement strand
TGGCCGCTCAACCCGAAGGGTGAGCTGGTGAACATGGTGATTGTCGAAAGCAAGGAAGGTCTCAAGCATCTCGACGAAATCGCGTCAGTCCCGGGCATCAGCATGCTGGTACCGGGCGCTGGCACGCTCGGCGGCGTGATGACGAAAGTTGGCCCGGACGGCAAGGACATTCTCGACGCAAACGGTCGCAAAGAGCGCGATCCCGTTGCGTGGGAAGGCGCGATTCAGCAGATCCTCGCGGCGTGCAAAAAGCACAATCTGCCGTGCGGGTATCCGACGAGCGAAGCGCTGATGGACCAGCGCATCAAGGAAGGATTCAGCGTGCACATCATCAACTGGGGCGACGCGGGCTTCAAGACAGTTGATCTCGGACGCAAGATCGGCGGTCGTTGATTTCTGGCGGATCTGTTTGTAATGCGTGAAGCGGCGCGTGCAATTGCACGCGCCGCTTTTGTATTTGGGATTGTGAATTGAAACTGCAAACTCGTGAGCGCCAACGGCGAATTATCCAACCACGGCCTTGACCGATTCCCTCAGCGCTTCCAGCGAGAACGGTTTCTGCACAAAACTCGCGAGTCCCTTTCCAGTGAATCGCGCAATCGCCTCCTGCTGATTGAATCCACTCATCAGCACAACGCGCACGTCCGGACGAATGCGACGCAACTCCGAGTACGTTTGCTCACCATCCAACCTCGGCATGGTGAGATCGAGCATCACCAGCGTGATCGCATCCGCGTTTGCGCGAAAAACTTCGATTCCCTCTGCACCGTCAACCGCCTGCAGCGTGGTGAATCCCATGAGCTCCAGCATGCGGGAGACCGTACGACGCACGGCCACTTCATCGTCAACCACGAGAATCGTGCCTGACCCTTTCCACTTCTCTGTCGCAGTATTTGTCACGGTGGATTCCAACTCGCCTCGCACTGAAGGAAACAACAGCTTGAACGTTGATCCGCGATTCACTTCTGAATACACCTTGAGCGTGCCGCGATGCCCGCGCATGATGCCAAGCACCGCCGCCAATCCAAGTCCGCGACCCGTAAACTTCGTCGTGTAAAACGGTTCGAAAATGCGCGCCTGGATATCCTGCGTCATTCCCGCACCGGTGTCCGCAACTTCCAGATGTACGTAGTCGCCAGGCCCGATATCCGGCGCCAGATGAGTACCACGCAAATACTCCTCATCAACGCGCGTCAGTCCCGTGCTGATCGTGATCACGCCACCTCTGTCGCCCAACGCTTCGGATGCGTTGATCACCAGGTTCATGATCACCTGTCGTACCTGTGTTACATCGACTTCGACAAGCGGCAACGGAGTGTCGAGCTGAAAGCGCAGCATCGCATTCTTGGCGATCGACAGCTGCAATAGCTGAACGGTCTGCTCAATGATCGGATTCAAATGCGTGCGCGTGACAACAAATCGTCCACGCCCCGAATAGGCCAACATCTGACGACACAGCTCGGCCGCGCGCGTTGCCGCTTCGTTGATCTCAGCGAGATAGGCGTGCGTGCTCGATCCCGCTGGCACATCACTCATCGCCAGACTGGCGTTGCCCAGCACGCCCGTTAACAGATTGTTGAAGTCGTGCGCAATTCCGCCCGCCAGTACGCCGAGACTCTCGAGCTTTTGCGTTTCCTGCAGCTTGCGCTCGAACTCTTCGCGTTCGGCTGCAAGACGACGACGTTCTGTGAGATCGGTATTTGTGCCGGAGAGACGCGTTGCCTTGCCTGTCGCGTCGCGCTCGATGAAACCACGCGCGAGAATTGGCACGTAATGACCCTGCTTGTGGCGCAACTCAAATTCATAGACATAGTGATCAATTGCCGGGTCCTCCAGCTTGCTCACCATCGCTTTCGGCGTTGTCTCACGATAGTCCGGATGCGCCAGCGATAACCACAGGCTCGAATTGCTCTGCAGCTCATTGGGTTCGTAGCCCAGCATCGTCCACCAGCGTGGTGAATACCAACGCGTGTCGGTCACAATATTCCAATCCCACAAACCATCATCGGAACCGCGTAATGCGTACGCGAGACGTTCTTCCGATTCTGCCAGTTTCACGAATGCCTGCTGCGCCCTGTGCAGCTGTCGTTTCTCCCGGCGAATCAACAGCACGGCTGTGACAACGCCGAGCGCCAAGGCCGCGCTTCCTGCAACAACTTCAATCATGTCGGCGCAGGTGAGTGAATTGGCAGACCGGCAACGCGTGTGCCGAGGCACGATGGTGCAAACCGTCACAGGAACGGCCATTCGGTGCTCAACCAATTCATTCCTGGTGCAATCGGCAAGTTAAGGGCAGGTTAAACGATCCCGGCAATGCATTACAAATTTGTGTGCTACTTCACCCTTGAATTTCGAAGCACACGCTGCGATGGCGTCTGACATAGTTCGTACGCTTTGCAGTTCGATAAGTGATTGCGAACAAATCGGTCGTCGGTAAGCCTCTTTGCTGCATCAACTGGTGATTTTTTCACCAAACGAGGAACACCCCCCGCGCCAGCCGGTAGGAGGGCAAACAACCGCAACATTTTCTGCCTCGCGCGCAATGGTGCGCTGCAGCTCCCGTTGTTGCGTTTGCCTGCCTCGGCGTAGTGCGCCAACTTCGGCTCCTTTTGACAGTGTGTGTCACTTGCGACGCCGTGGATGGTGGTACGCGCTGCACTTCACGTAAAACCAGGACATATATGAAAAGCATTTCTCGGTTGGTTGGCATCGCAGCATTGGCCGCGCTTCCAGCGATGGCTCAGGCACAGAGCTCCACGACAGCGCGACCAGTGTCGTTTGGCGTGAGCGGTGGCGCGTCAATCCCGATGGGCGATTTGAGTGACGGCGTTGACGTCGGATACAACATCGGCGCCCATGTCTTGCTTTCGCCCGCCAGCATGCAGATGCTCGCATTCCGTGGTGACGTGTCGCTCGATAGCTGGAAGTTGAAAAACAACTCCAAGGCCAGTTTTCGTGCGCTTGATGTAATGGGCAACGTCATTCTCAAGTCCTCATCGGCGATGGCAATCAAGCCGTACGCGATTGGTGGACTTGGACTCGTCAACAGTCGCGCCAGCGCAACGTCCACCGTCGTCGGCGGCACGACCGTCACAGTGGAAAGTCAGAGCAAGAGCAACCTCGGCGTTCAGGTCGGCGGCGGACTGGAGTTCCAGCTTTCTGGCTTCACTACGTTTATCGAAGCGAAGTTTGTGAACGCGTTCACCCAAGACAACAGCACTACCTGGATTCCGGTGACGTTCGGTATTCGTTTCTAAGCAACACGTTTGAAAAAGCCCGGCGCGCATTTATTTGCGCGCCGGGCTTTTTATGTGCGCTACTTCTTCACAACCGTTGGTGAATAACCCACACCGTCCGAGCCCGCACCAACAGGCAGCGTGCCAGTTATTTTCGCGCGCGCAATATCAACGATGGCAACTTTCGCAGCGGCCTTGAGCGTCACAAACGCCGTGCGATTGTCGCGCGACATCGAGATACCCTGCGGTGATGAACCTTTGCCGTCGTCCATGAGCGGAACATCAATCACTGCGCGCGAGGTGTGCGTGGCCACGTCGTAAATGTGAATTTTTTCAGAGCCGGGATCCGAAACAACTGCCGTTGTTCCGTCGGGCGTAATGCCAATGCGATACGCCATGCCAAAATTCTGCAATGTGTGTTCAATCGCGCCACTCTGACCGTTCAGCACGTACACGGCTTTTGATTCGTTGCCGCCAACCCACACTTCCCGACCATCAGGCGTAACCGCAATTCCTTCAATGCGCTGACCGACAGGAAACGTTGCGCGCAGCTTTCGCGCCGATACATCAACCGCACTGACAGACATGGCGGAGATGTTTGTGGTGAACGCTTGCTTGCCGTCGCGTGTGAGTGCGACCATGTGTGTAGTTGCCTGACCGGTTACGAGTGACGAATCAATCTGGCCACTCGCGAAATCAACAAACAACAACCGCTGCGCGCGTTCACCCGTAATGACGAGCGTGCGATCATCGGGGGTGAATTGCACACCGTGCGGACGTTGATTGCCCGCGCCAAGTTCGATGCGGCGTGTTGATGCGGTATTCGTCAGATCGATCACCAGCATGCTCGTACCCGATCCCGATCGGTCACCGTAAATCGCAATCACCGCCCACCGTCCGCTATGCGAAATCGCCACTTCGTGCGGGCCCGGACCTGTTGGTACCGTCGCAATCGTTGCGCCACTCGCGATATCCAGAATGGACACTGAGGCCGCGTTCATGTTGGATGCGACAACAGTGCCAGTTACGGTTTGTTGTGTTGTCGTTGTTTGCGCACCGGCATTTCGCGAAACCGTTGGCAACAGCAACGCAGACGACAGCGCGACAAGGCGTGTAAATGATTCGACAGTCATCGGGAGACCGGAACGGGGCGGGATAACAAGACCTGTGGCATCAGCTGCCATGCGCAATACACTACGCGCTATTGCCATTTACGCGAACGATCGTGGGACGAATCGACGTTGGCCGATGTTACTCGGTGGATGCCGTGCCGGCCGGCAGCGTAAACGAAAACTCGGCGCCACCACCCGGTCGTGCCCGATACTGCACTTCGCCCAGCTGCGCGCGCGCAAAGGTACGCGCGATGGCCAGTCCCATTCCCTGCCCACCGTGTGCTTCACCCACAGAACCGCGTTGGCGCGATTTGAAGATCAGCTCTATTTCGTCGGCGTTGACGCCGGGGCCGCGATCGGCCACAACAATGCGAATGTGCCCGCCATCGCGTTCCGCCCACAGTTCAATCGCGGACGGCGCTGGTGCGTGTCGCGCCGCGTTCTGCAGCAGATTTCCCAGCACCTGCAGCGACAGCGTGAGATCACAACGCACCAACAATATTTCGCCTTCAACGCCGGGATGCACGATCACTTCCCGACCGCGCAACACCGCCGCATACGATGCGAGCGCAGTGCCCATGAGATCATCCACGACGTGCGCTTCCACCTTCATCAGCGTGCCGGTTGCACCGACCGCGCTGAAGTGCCGCATCGTTGACAGATACTGATTAATGCGATCCGCTTCATTGCCGATACGCCGGAGCGCCACTTTCGGGTCAATGCCGTAGCCCGGATCCGCCAACATTTTCATTGTCGTGATTGGCGAGCGCAAATCGTGCGAGATGGACGCAATCAGTGCGCTTTTCATATCTTCGGCTTCGCGCAATTCACGCGAGCGCATCGCTTCGCGTTCAAGCTCGAGCCGTTGAACACCAAGCTGCTCAATTTCTTTCGCGCGCGTCGTCGCGAGGCTAACCGCCGTCCGCAAACTGAACACGAGCTGCGTGACAACCACGCCGGTAAGGATGAATCCCACCAGAATGAGCAGATCAAAATCAGCCGGCCGTCCAAGCTGTCGCACCGGTGGCACCAACAACCAGTCGACTGCCAGGTATCCAAGGACTACCAACACGACCGACAACCACCGACGCGCCTCCCGGCTCGAACCAACAATCAGCAGCAGGTAGGCGAGCACTCCGTGTGAAATACGAAGCTCGGGCATGCCGACCAGACGCGAAAAAAATGCCGTCAGCACCACATAGAGACCGAGCCAACGTCCCCACACCAGCGCAGTTCGCGCAGCCCCTCCGGACTCAACCACGGCCGGCAACGTTCCTGTTGGTACCACGGCTTGGTCCACTGCCGGTTGAGACCGCAGCGGACGTATCAGCCTCAGTGCGTCGTCGACCGGCGCCGGTTCACGGGGAGACGAATCGATATCCCAAGCCCGGTTCCGTAACGATCAAACGCGGCATTGATGGATTCGGCTCCACCTTGCGCCGCAAATGGGTGATGTGCACGCGAATGTGGACCGTTGGGTCGCCAAACTCGCGCGCCCACACCATGTCCCACAGCTGTTTGGTGGACAGCGGTTTGCCGGCATGAAGTATCAACGCTCGCAGCAACGCCCACTCGGTCGGGGTCAGACGCTGGATTTCGCCGTTCCGCGTCACGCGCTGTGCAACGAGATCGATTTCCACACCTTCGGTCGTAAAACGGGACCAGGACCGGGCGGCAACCGACATCGCCGCGCGACGCAGTTGCCCGCGCACCCGTGCCAGCAACTCGGCCGGACTGCAAGGTTTGCTGATGAAATCGTCCGCACCGGCGTCCAGCAGCATCACCTTTTCGTCGTCTTCCTCGCGCCCTGAAAGCACCACAATAGGGACGCTGGTGAGCGCACGCAGGTGCACCAGCAGCTCTGCGCCGTCGCCGTCGGGAAGTCCCAGGTCAAGCACAATCAGCTCGGGCGCCTCTCGAGAGCATTGCGCAATCGCTTCCGCAACGCTGGTCGCCGATAACACGCGAGGGCAAATCGTGGAGAGAGTTTCGACAATGACGGCCGAAAGGGCGGTGTCATCTTCCACTACAAGCAAGCAGGCAGGATCAACCTGTGATCCCTTTGGTGCGCCGGTCACTGTCAGAAGAGTTTTCTCGCGAGGCGGGGAGGGGGAATGGTCGCGCTAAGGAATCTTAACGTTGAATACACCGGTCGGCACAAGAAGCGACAACCGTCACCGTTTACGCGACGGGTTCAGGCGGCCGCAGCGGCGGGTGCGACCGAGGCGGCTTTCAGTTTGCGATCAAATTCCCGACGTAATAACACCCAGCTCGTCACCATTTGCACGAAGACCGTGCACACCGAGAGATACCACAAATGGCGCAACTCAAAGTTCGGACGGCTCGAGAACCAGAGCGCTGGAATCATGAACGTTATCAACCGTGACGCGCTGCTGATCAGCGAAGGCAGGGTGTTGCCCAGCGCCTGAAACATACCCGAGCAGGTGAAGATGATACCCGATGCGACAAAGTTGAGCGAGACGATGCGCAGAAATTCTCCACCAACCTGCAGCACTTCGGGATCCTTGCTGGCGAACGGTGCAAGAAACAAGTCCGCGCGAAACTGGCACACCAACGTCAGCGTGAACATCAACACCGTGCCAATCATTGCAGCACGCGCAAACGTTTCGCGCGCGCGTTCGGGTTTGCCTGCGCCAACGTTTTGTCCGGCCACTGGCGCCGCGGCAAAGGCAATCGCCATCGCCGGCAGAAAAATCGCTTGCATCACGCGCGAACCAATGCTGTACCCCGCTTGCGCGTGCGCGCCAAAGCTGCGAATGATGAAATAATTCATGCCGATAAACACCGACATCAATGCAAATTCACCACCGGCTGGCAAACCAATTTTCAGAATGCGTTTCCACTGATCGACACGCGCGCTGAAATGTTTCGCATCGAACTTCACGTACTTCTCGTTGCGAACGAAATAAAACAGCAACATCACCACACCTGCACCAATCGCGATCGAGCTGGCCAATCCCGCGCCCGCAACGCCCAATGGTTTTCCAGTGCCCCAGCCTGCAATGAGAATCGGCGCGAGCGCGGCATTTAATACAACTGTGAGCACCTGCACAATCATGGTGGGTTTCGTGATGCCGGTCCCGCGTAACGCTGCGCCCATCGTGACCAGCGCGAACTGCAGCGCCAGCCCCGGCAGATAGTAGTACAAATATGTTTTACCGGCGTCCGCCGTAGCGGGATCAGCAGCGACGCCACTCAAATACAACGACGTGAGTGAGTAACCACCCACCAACGTGATCAGGGCGCACGTTGCGGACAGCAGCACACCCTGATTGAACACCAGATTCGCATCTGCCTGATCCTTGCGACCCGCGGCATGCGAAATCAGCACCATCGTGCCCACGTTCAGAATTTGCGTGAGCGCAAGCACAACGAATTGCACGTTGGCCGCCGCGCCAACACCGGCAATGGATGCATCGCCCAGGCGCGATACGAAATACAAATCGATCAGCACATACATCGTCTGAAAAATCATGCCGGCCGCCATTGGCGCAGCGAGTCGCACGATGTGTTTGCTGATGGATCCCTGTGTCAGATCTTGCATTCAGCGCCTGCGAAAAATGGAGAGTGGGACGGGTCTGAGATGATCACCCTCGGCCACTTGAGGCGCAACTCGATGATCTGACCGATTCAACACTCCGCATTCAATAAACTCAGGGTGGTTCGATGCGAAATGCGAAGCCCTGCTCAACCAATTGTGCCACTGCACGTTTGCCCATCCGGGCGGGTCGGAACTTCATGCGGGGCAGCACATCACGCACCGCTTGCGTGAAATCGGGATGTGTGGAGTCGAGAATGACCAGCGACGAAAGCTGTACGCGCCCGGTGCTGTCCACGATGAACTGCACGCGCGTCACTCCCTCCAGCTTTGCCTGGAGCAATTTCGGCGGAAACGTTGGTCCCACACTGGCCGGATCACGCACCGCGGCCGAATCGACTTCGAGTTCGGAGAAGGCGCGCGGTGGTTCTTCGACCTTGACCTGGTCCACCGCCAGCTGCGTTGGTGGCGGCGGCGCCGTCGCTTCCTTTGCCGCGGCCGAGGGCGCCTGACTTTGCATCACGGGTGCCTGCTGCATGCCCGCCAGCCCGATGTAGCTCAGCTGCTCCTGCACCGGCTTGGGCATTGGCCTGAGCAGCGGATACAGGAACTGGGCGCTGATCGGCGTCGGATCTTCGGGGGGCAGCGAATCG
>JBDTTO010000091.1:0-8585 GCA_039930585.1 Gemmatimonadaceae bacterium | reverse complement strand
TTATGCCGACGTGATTCTTTGCATGGCACGCACGGACGAATCAGGAAAACGTCAAGGTGCGAAAGGAATCTCGTCGTTCATTTTGACGCCGGATTTACCCGGCTTCAGCGTTGGAAAAAAAGAAGCGAAGCTGGGACTGCGTTCGTCGCCGACCGTGTCGATCAATCTCGACGGCTGTCGCGTGCCAAACAGTCGCGTATTGGGCGAAGTCGGCCAGGGATTTATCTACGCACTCGCATCGCTCGATCACGGTCGTTTGGGTATTGCCGCGCAGGCCATTGGTATTGGTCGCGCCGCGCTTGAATCCGCGACGCGATATGCACTCGATCGCAAACAGTTCAATCAATCGATTTCAGAATTTCAGGCCATTCAGTTCAAGATTGCGAACATGGCCACACAGTTAACCGCAGCGCGCACGTTGTTGCACGCCGCTGCTGCGGCCAAAGAGCGGGGTGAACGTGTAACCCGCTTCAGTTCCATGGCGAAACTCTTCGCTTCGGAAACTGCCATGACGGTGACCACCGAAGCCATTCAGATTCTTGGTGGATACGGCTACGTCACCGACTACCCCGTCGAACGTTTTTTCCGCGACGCCAAGGTCACCGAGATTTACGAAGGAACTTCGGAAGTGCAGCGTATCGTTATTGCACGTGACGTATTGGCCGCGGCATCAGCGAGTGACGGTTCTCTCACCAACTAACCAATGCCTTTTTTTGAGAAGATCGCCGAGATGGGTCATGAGCAGGTTGTGTTTTGCCATGACAAGGCCTCTGGCTATCGCGGAATCATCGCCATTCACGACACCACGCTCGGTCCGGCACTGGGTGGCGCGCGATTCTGGCAGTACGCAACTGATGAAGACGCAATGACAGATGCACTGCGTTTGTCGCGTGGCATGACATATAAAAACGCAGTGGCTGGGCTCAATCTTGGTGGCGGTAAGTCCGTCATCATTGGCGACAACAAGACGACCAACCGCGAAATGATTTTTCGCGCGCATGGCCGATTTGTTGATTCGCTGGGCGGACGGTACGTCACGGCCGAAGACGTTGGCACGTCGGTCGAAGACATGGACTTCGTGCACATGGAAACGAAGTACGTGTCGGGCATCGGTTCACGATCAGGCGATCCGTCGTCCGTGACGGCACGCGGTGTATTTCGTGCGATTCAGGCTTCTGCGTTTCAGACGTGGGGTTCGCAATCGGTTGAAGGGCGCACGGTCGCCATTCAGGGCTGCGGACATGTGGGCGCACATCTGGCGCGTGAGTTGCATGCTGCCGGTGCCAAACTGATTGTCACTGACATCGACGCTGCTCGCGTGCAGGCCGTCGTTGATGCGACCGGGGCTCACGTTGTGGCGCTGGACGCGATTTACGGCGTCAAGGCGGATATTTTTGCACCGTGCGCGCTGGGTGGCATCATTAACGACAACACGCTGCCTCAGCTCAAGGTCGAAATCGTCGCAGGCGCGGCCAACAACCAATTGCTCGAAGATCGGCATGGTGATGCGCTGTCCGACCGTGGTATTTTGTACGCTCCCGATTACGTCGCGAACGCCGGCGGTGTAATCAACGTGTACAGCGAGCTTACGGGCTGGAGCCGCGATCGCTCGCTACGGAAAGCCGATGAGATTTACGAAACCGTGTTGAGCGTGTTCCGGTTGGCCAAGAGTACGTCAATTCCGACATACAAAGCCGCCGATCGCGTGGCAGAGCAACGCATTCACGCAGTACGCGGCATGATCCGTACGTGGCCACAGTATCCCAATCGCGAGGCATGAACACATGAGCACTGCGGGCAAGGGCGAACTCATTCCGATCGCTGCAGATCACGCCGGTTTTGAAATGAAGGAGCGCTTGCGCGCAGCGCTCGCGGAGATGGATTTTGATGTGCAGGACATCGGAACACACAGCACGGCCAGCACCGACTACGCCGACTACGCGCATCCGTTGGCGCAGGAAGTTTCCGAAGGCAAAGCACACCGCGGTGTATTGCTGTGCGGCACGGGACTTGGTATGTCGTATGTCGCCAATCGTTATCCGAACGTTCGCGCAGCCGTTGCTTGGACGCCGGAAATTGCGGCGCTGTCACGCAAACACAACGACGCAAACGTGCTGGTGCTTCCGGCACGATTCATTTCCGAAGAAGATGCCATCGCGATTCTGCGCACGTGGCTGGACACCGACTTCGAAGGTGGACGTCATCAGCGACGCATTGAAAAAATCGAAAAGGACGATGACGCAGTAGACCTTCCAGGAGAATCGGCATGAGCAGTCTGAACTGGTCGTCGTGGGATCGTTGTCCGCCTGGTAGCGCACTGACTGCTGCCGATCCGGAAATTGCATCGCTGATCAGCGAAGAAATTTCGCGGCAGGAAAACGGCATCGAACTGATTGCCAGCGAAAATTTTGTTTCGCCGGCCGTCATGGAAGCGATGGGTTCACCGCTCACCAACAAGTACGCCGAAGGATTGCCGGGCAAACGCTACTACGGCGGCTGCGAAGTCGTCGACAAAGTTGAGCAGCTCGCAATCGATCGCGTGAAGCAGTTGTTTGGTGCCGAGCATGCCAACGTGCAGGCGCATTCGGGTGCATCCGCAAACGCCGCAGTATTCCTCGCGTTCCTCAAGCCGGGCGACCTCTTCCTCGGCATGGATCTATCGCAAGGTGGTCACCTCACGCACGGTTCGCCCGTCAACTTCTCCGGACTGTTGTACAAGGCCGTTTCATACGGTGTGACGGACGAAGGGTACATCGACTACGACATGATGCGCAGTCAGGCGCGTACGCATCGTCCAAAGATGATTATCGCA
Organism: Gemmatimonadaceae bacterium; assembly: GCA_039930585.1. GTDB lineage: Bacteria > Gemmatimonadota > Gemmatimonadetes > Gemmatimonadales > Gemmatimonadaceae > Gemmatimonas. The sequence goes on along the minus strand of JBDTTO010000091.1, from coordinate 5,773 downwards.
GGGTACAGCGCGTATTCGCGTGTCATTGATTGGCAGGCGTTCGCCGACGTTGCAAAAGAAGTAGACGCACTGTTCATGGTTGACATGGCGCACTTCGCGGGACTCGCAGCCACTGGTCAGTATCCGTCACCGGTTCCGTTCGCGGATATCGTGACAAGCACCACACACAAGACGTTGCGTGGTCCGCGCGGTGGTTTGGTGTTGTGCAAGGAACAACATGCGAAAGCTATCGACAAAGCCACGTTTCCGGGAATGCAGGGTGGTCCGCTTGAACACGTGATTGCTGCAAAGGCGGTTGCGTTTGCCGAAGCGCTCAGACCCGAGTTCACGGACTACTGCAAACAGATCATTGTGAACGCCAAGGTGCTGGCCAGCTCATTGATGGAGCTTGGTTTTCACGTCGTGTCCGGCGGCACAGACAATCACCTGATGTTGCTCGATCTTCGCAACCGAAATCTCACGGGTAAGGTTGCAGAGAAAGCGCTGGATGCCGCGGGTATCACGGTCAACAAGAATACTGTGCCCAAAGAAACGCAGTCGCCGTTTGTAACAAGCGGTATTCGCATTGGTACGCCAGCAGTGACCACGCGTGGCTTCCGTGAGCCGGAGATGCGATCAATTGCCGGCTTGATTGATCGCGCGCTGCGTGCCGAGGGCGCAGAAACCGAGCAAGTGCGTGCCGAAGTGGCACAGTTGGCCGCACGATTCCCCCTGTATCCGTCACAAAATCGGGCTTGACAAAACCGGAAAATGCAGTGTGCCATAACAGCCATTGTGGCGAGTCGTGGCGTGCTGCATCTTCCAATCGTCTACAGTAAACCGTCTGCCCCAACAGGGATCGTTCGAACGTGACTGAGTTGGCATTTCGCGAAGGCATCATGGATCAGATACGTGCGCGCGAACCTCGGTTCGACGAACGCGCGTATCTGTTTGTGCTGAACGCGCTGGAAGATTGCCAAACCCGACTCACCGAACGTCGTCACATTACGGGTCCGGAGCTGGCGCACGCGTGTCGCACGTTGGCACTGCAGCGTTTTGGCGTAACCGCCAAACTCGTGCTCGAACATTGGGGCGTGAAAGGGACCAGCGACATCGGCGATATTGTATTTACGCTCGTGGACCTGGGATTGCTCATCAGCCAGCCACAGGACTCGCGCAACGACTTCAGCGAAGTATACGACTTCGAAAAAGCGTTCGAACGCGAATATCCGTGGAGTGCCGCGCACGTCTGACGCGTTGCGTGTCTGAACGACGCGCTCATTCCTTCCTCGCAGGAATCGCGTCATGCAAATAACAACAGCCGCTCAATCCGCACAGCGCGACGCTGGCGCAATTGCGTCCGGCATCGATTCGTGGACGTTGATGCACGCAGCAGGGCAGGCCGCCGCGCAATTTGTGGCGGAGTTGGCCACGCGAGTCGAAGCGTCGGTGATCAGTGTACTGGCCGGCAGCGGGAACAACGGTGGTGACGCATATGTTGTCGCCGCAGAACTATTGCACAATGATTTCACGGTCGTGCTGTATGCGACTGGCGAACCTCGCACTGAGGACGCAAAACGCGCGCGTGATTTGTATCAAACGGCGCGTGACGCTGCGGGACCGTCCGTCGATTTCGTGGCCTCAGAAGACGACGTACGATTCGTTCTTGTAGACGGTGTGCTGGGCACCGGGCAAACGGGAGAGTTGCGCGAGCCCGAACGCGAAGTGACCGATCGCATCGCGCGCTTTCGTGCGTTTGGCGGCCTCGTGGTCGCACTCGACATTCCAACGGGCGTGAACGCGACGACCGGAGATATTGCGGAAGGGGCCGTGCAGGCCGATTACACACTGGCGTTTGGCACGATGAAACGCGCGCACGTACTTCAGCGCGGGCAGTGCGGCGAAGTGACCGTGTTGGACATCGGACTTGGTGAATTTGCCGACAAGGATGACGGCGCGTGGGAATTGGGAGACGCCCAGGAGCTCGCGCCACTTGTTCCCGAAATTCGATGGAACGCGCACAAAGGCACGCGCGGTCGATTGGCAATTGTTGGTGGTAACGAGGGCATGGCCGGCGCCGTCGTGCTCGCATCGCAAGCAGCGCTGCATTCAGGCGTAGGCCTCGTACATGCACACGTACACGGCGCCAGCGCGCTCGCGTTGCAAATTTCAGTGCCGCAGGCAATTACGCACGCATGGTCCGATTCAGGTGCGAATGAATCACTTGCGGCCATGCACGCGATTGCCGTCGGGCCGGGTCTTGGACGTTCTGTACAGTCTTCGAAAACGCTGAGTGATTTGATTGCAGCCCTGCCGAATGTACCTCTTGTGTTGGATGCGGACGCGCTCACACTGCTTGGTGCCGATGTCGAGCAATTGCGCGCGTTGTGCGAGCATCGCGAAGTGGTGTGCACGCCGCATGTTGGTGAGTTTGCGCGATTAATTGGAAAGCCCGCCCACGAAACGTTGGAAGGCCGAATCGCGCAGGCACATGAACTGTCCGACGCCATGGGCGCCACCATTCTGCTCAAGGGCACACCGACCATCATTGTCGCACCACACGAAACAACAACAACGGTTGTTGCGCGTGGGACGCCGGTGCTCGCCACCGGTGGCAGCGGCGACATGCTTACCGGAATAGTCGGCACACTACTCGCGCAGGGCGTAAACGGTGCGGATGCTGCTGCAATCGGCGCGTATGTGCATGGACGAGCCGCCGAAATCGCGACGGAGAACGCCGGTTCTATTCGTGGAGTCACGTTGCAGGAAGTCATGGCATCGTTGGCAGCCGCGTGGCGCGAGTTCTCGATATCGAAACTGTCGTCAACAGATTCCGAAATCGTACTTACTCAGCTTCCCGCACTCTGATGCGCGCGTTTGAAATCGTGTGTGGGATTTGCAACGGAGCGGCGGTGTAATGACACACACGCCGTTCGGTCCGGGCAAAGAATTCGACTCGATTCGGACCATGCTCGATGTGTGGGGCCCCGTTGCGCATGGCATCGGTGATGACGCCGCAATCCTCACGGTTCCGCCGGGTCAACAACTCATTGTCAGCACCGACGCCAGTGTGGAAGACGTGCATTTTCGACATGCGTGGATGTCGCCCGAAAATATTGGCGAACGCGCCGCAACGGCTGCGCTGAGTGACCTGGCCGCGATGGGCGCCCGCGCCGATTCAGTGCTCGTTTCAATCATTGCGCCCGCAAGCTGGCGCGAATATCTGCCAACATTCGCGGCAGGCGTGAAACACTCCGTGCAGGCGGCCGGCGCCCGAATCGTTGGCGGCAACATCGCCCTCGGCCGCGAAGTATCGTGCACGTTCACGGTCATCGGCTACACAGACACCCCCGTTAAACGCTCTGGGGCCGCCGCCGGCGACCTGCTGTTCGTGACTGGAACACTCGGCGGCCCTGGCACCGCGCTGCTCGCCCTTGAGCGCGGGCAGACTCCACCAGTGTGGGCGCTGGACCGTTTCCTGCACCCGGTCGCGCGCCTGGACGCCGGCCTCTGGCTCGCTCGAAATAGCGCCCAGGCGATGATCGACATCTCCGACGGCCTCGCTGCCGACGCGCGCCACCTCGCGACCGCCGGCGGCCTGGTAGCCGAACTTTGGCCGGAAAGCGTGCCTCGGTTCGAAGGCGTGTCCGCGACAGACGCCCTGGCAAGCGGCGAAGAATACGAACTGTTGGTCGCGCTGCCGGAACACATGGCCGCCGAAGTTGCCCGCACATTTCACGAGACATTCCGGCTGCCGCTCACTCAGGTTGGAATACTGCGCTCGTCCACTACCCCCGAAGGTGATCGGCCCAATTCCGCCTCGCGCGTTGAATTACCTGGCGGGCATGATCACTTTTCGAGTCGATGAGCACATTCAGGGCCTATATCGCGCTAATTGGCGGAACTCTCTTTTGGGGTACGCTTGTTTTGCTCGCCCAGCTGTTTGGCGTGAAGCACAAACCAGGCGGAATTTTCGATATCGCCCCGCGTCGATGGAGCCGAGGGCTTTTGCGGGCGGCGGGCGTGGAGATTGTCACTCACGTGAATGGCGACGTTTCACGCGACCGCAGCTACGTCTACATCGCGAATCACGTCAGCTGGTTTGATATTCCCGCGCTGCTGGAAACGCTTCCGAATTTCGGATTTGTCGCCAAACGCGAACTCGAAAAAATCCCGCTGTTCGGTGCTGCGGCGCGCGCCGTTGGCGTGATCTACATCGATCGTGAAAACAGAAAGGCCGCGTTCGGAGCGTACGACGACGCAGCGAAACGCATTCGCGACGGCGCATCTGTCGTGGTATATCCCGAAGGCACGCGTGGTGGGACATACTCGTTGCGCACCTTCAAGAAAGGCCCGTTTGTATTGGCAATCAAAGCGGGCGTTCCCGTTGTACCGGTTGTTGTGTACGGTACGATGGCGGTCAATCCACGCGGTTCGCTTCGCGCACATCCCGCCACCGTACACGTGCATCTGTTGGAGCCTGTACCAACCACAGGACTCACTTACGATGATCGCGACATTCTGGCCGAACGTGTTCGCAGTCGCATGGCCGACGTGATGCGCGAGACCTATCACGTCAATCCCGCAACCATCAACATGTCCGATGCACCAACGTCGTTACGCTCAGCACAGGTTCCGGCGTAACGTTTGTTGCAGAACTGATTCACCACAGCTGTTCACTGCGTAATACACTGTCGGCACTCGCCGGCATTTCAGCCTGATTTCACACTCAATACCGTCATCTCCATGGCTTCCATCGTATCCATCATCGCTCGCGAAATTCTAGACAGCCGCGGCAACCCGACCATTGAGGCCGATGTGGTGCTCGAGACGGGCGCAGCCGGACGCGCAGCGGTTCCAAGCGGCGCCTCCACCGGCGAACGCGAAGCCGTGGAACTGCGCGATGGTGACAAAAATCGGTACGGCGGCAAAGGCGTGCTCAAGGCCGTCGATCACGTGAATGGAGAAATCGCCGAAGCTCTGAACGGCGAAGATGCAAACGATCAAATCAGCGTCGATCGCGCGTTGATGGATCTTGATGGCACGGAAAACAAAGGTCGTCTCGGTGCGAACGCGATGCTTGCCGTTTCGATGGCGACTGCGCGCGCCGCCGCTGCCGACACGGGCTTGCCGCTTTACCGCTACCTTGGCGGACCGATGGCGCGCACGTTGCCAGTGCCCATGATGAACATCATCAACGGCGGTGCGCACGCCACCAACACGGTCGACTTCCAGGAGTTCATGATCGTGCCGGTGGGCGCCGAATCATTTGCAGAAGGACTGCGCATGGGCACCGAAGTTTTTCATGCGCTCAAGAAAGTGCTGGTTGGTCGGAAGCTCGCCACTGGTGTTGGTGATGAAGGCGGTTTCGCCCCCGACCTCGGCACAGACGAAGACGCGCTCAAGATCATCGTGCAGGCAATTGAAGCTGCCGGTTTCCGTCCGGGACATGATGTCGCACTCGCGATGGATGTTGCGGCCAGCGAGTTGTATCGCGATGGCAAATACAACTTCAAAAAGAGCGGCGCGAAAGCGCGTTCGCGCGAAGAAATGGTGGAGTTGTATCGCGGGTGGGTTGAGGAGTATCCCATCGTCTCCATCGAAGACGGCATGAGCGAAGGTGACTGGGAAGGTTGGAAGATGCTGACGGAAGCCTTGGGTGATCGCTGTCAGTTGGTTGGCGATGATCTGTTCTGCACCAACAGCGAAATTCTCGCGAAAGGAATTTCCGAAGAAGTGGCGAATGCGATTCTCATCAAGGTCAATCAGATCGGCACACTTACTGAAACGCTTG